>JANTGO010000085.1 GCA_024763015.1 Flavobacteriaceae bacterium | reverse complement strand
ACTCCCCGATAAAATATATTACCGAATAAATGAGCTGGCAGAGGCCTTTGAGGTAAAACCATCGCTACTTCGTTATTGGGAGAAAGAGTTTTCTTTTCTGTTAAAACCAAAGAAAAATGCCAAAGGGGAGCGTCTTTTTACCAAAAAGGATGTCGCGCAATTCAAGGCTATTTTTCATCTGGTCAAAGAAAATAAATATACGCTGGAAGGCGCTAAAAAAAAGCTTCGAGAAGGCAGACAAAAAGTCAATAAAAACATAAGCGTGATTGAACGTTTACAAAAAATTAAAGAAGAATTAATGGATGTGCGCGCACATTTATAATTTTTTAGTATTTTTACAAAATCATAAAAAAATATTATCATGAAAAAAACATTTGGTATTTTAGGTGCAATTATAATTGTAGGACTTATTCTTTATAAGTTTTTTGTAGGTTTTTACAATACAGGAATCACCTATCAAGAAGATGCAAAAACAGCTTGGTCAAAAGTAGAAAGTGCTTACCAACGTAGATATGATTTGATACCTAATTTGGTTAGTACGGTTAAAGGCTACGCCGAACACGAAAAAAGCACGTTGGAAGCCGTTATCAAAGCAAGGGCTTCTGCTACCCAAGTCAAAATTGATCCTAGTAATATAACACCTGAGCAAATGGCAAAGTTTCAACAAGCACAGCAAGGCTTAGGTGGCGCGTTGGGTAGATTGTTGGTTTCTGTGGAAAAATATCCTGAATTAAAAGCGGATAAAAACTTCCTTGAGTTGCAAAGCCAATTGGAAGGAACCGAAAATAGAATTAAAATAGAAAGAGACCGTTTTAATGAAGCGGTTAATGTATTTAACAAGCATATCAAACGTTTTCCTGGAAATATGTTAGCCGGTATGTTTGGTTTTAAAGAAATGGCTCGTTTTCAGGCAGATAAAGGTGCAGAAAAAGCTCCTAATGTAGATTTTACCAAATAATGACACCCGAAGAATTCCTATCCGAATCAGAAGAAAAACGAATTATTGAAGCCATTAAAAAAGCTGAAAAAAATACTTCGGGGGAGATTCGTGTCCATTTGGAAAGCAAAAAAGAAAAACCTTCTATGCAACATGCTTGGGAGGTTTTTAAGAAAATAGGTATGCAAAATACCAAGGAAGACAACGGCGTATTGTTTTATGTGGACGTTGCCCATAATGTTTTTACGATTATTGGCGACAAAGGAATCGATAAAGTTGTTCCCGATGACTTCTGGGTGAGTATTAAAGACAAGGTTTTGCTTCATTTCAAAAATAAGGAATTTGCAGACGGATTGATTGCCGGAATTACCGAAGTTGGCCATAAATTAAAAAAATATTTTCCTTACCAATCGGATGATGTTAATGAACTTCCCGACGAAATATCTAAAAACTTATAAGCTTTGAAGCATATATATAATTATACGTATCACTTTTTGTTTTTGTTCTTGCTGTTGGTAAGTACGCCTGCCCTTGGACAAAGGGTAGAAGCTACAGATAAAATTGAATTAGATTCGGATGGTTTGCCTGCCATTCCGCCGGTTTCGGTACAAAAAACCACCAAAATATTTGATTATGCGCATCTGTTACAAGCCGAAGAAAAGCAACAGTTACAGCATAGAGTAGGTGAATATTTTGACAAAACTTCTACACAAATTGTTATCGCTACCGTTGATAAAGTGAATGATGATATTTCTTTATATGCTACCGAATGGGCGCATAAATGGGGGATTGGTCAAAAAAATAAAGGCAATGGCGTTTTTATATTGATTTCAAAGGGAGATAGAAAAGTAACCATTCGCTCCGGTTATGGTGTGGAACCCATGTTGACCGATGCATTGTCCAGAAGAATTATTGAAGAAAAAATGATTCCTTATTTCAAGCGAGGAAACTACTATAAAGGGCTGGACGAAGCAATCACTGCCATACAACAAGTGCTTGCCGGTGAGTTTAAAAATGATTTGAAAAATCAAGATGAAGGCATTCCGTTTTGGGTTATTTTACTAATTATTTTTATTGTCATTATCCTTATTTCATCCTTCGGAAAAGGTGGTCATGGCGGTGGTGGTTGGCATTCATCGGGTGGCGGACCGATTATTTTTTCGGGAAGCGGCAGAAGCAGTTGGGGATCTGGAGGCGGATTCGGAGGCGGAAGCTTTGGCGGTGGTTTTGGTGGTGGCTCCTTTGGTGGTGGCGGTTTTGGTGGCGGTGGTGCTACTGGCGGTTGGTAATGCTGAAATCTTTTTTGTGCAGAATAAATTCCTCTAAAAAAATATTTGTCAGTTTTTGTAACTTTATGCAATTTCCTGCGTAATACTAATTGAACACACTTAATTAAACCCATTTTTTTATGAGACAACTCAAAATTACCAAGCAGGTTACCAATAGAGAGACCGCTTCATTAGACAAATATTTACAAGAAATCGGTAAGGTAGATTTGATCACTGCCGATGATGAAGTAGAGTTGGCGCAACGTATTAAGGCAGGTGATAAACAAGCTTTAGAAAAGTTGGTGCAGTCAAATTTGCGTTTTGTCGTTTCAGTAGCCAAGCAATATCAAAATCAAGGATTATCTTTACCCGATTTAATCAATGAAGGTAACTTGGGCTTGATCAAAGCAGCCAAGCGCTTTGATGAAACACGTGGTTTTAAATTCATTTCTTATGCTGTTTGGTGGATTCGTCAATCAATTTTACAAGCTTTGGCTGAGCAATCCCGTATTGTTCGATTGCCCTTGAACAAAATCGGTTCGATTAACAAAATTAATAAAATGTATGCCAAACTCGAGCAGGCTAATGAACGTCCGCCATCACCAGAAGAGTTGGCAGAAGCTTTGGATATGTCTATAAATGACGTCAAAATTTCACTTAAAAATGCTGGACGCCATATCTCTATGGATGCCCCCTTGGTTGAAGGAGAAGACTCAAATTTATATGATGTTTTACGCTCCGGTGAGTCACCGAGTCCCGATAAAACTTTAATGTTGGAATCTTTGAGAACTGAAATAGAAAGAGCACTCAAAACATTGACACCCAGAGAAGGAGATGTGGTAAAATTATACTTTGGTTTGAATGGCAATCATATGATGACCTTAGAAGAAATCGGCGAAACTTTTGATTTGACCAGAGAACGTGTTCGTCAGATTAAAGAAAAAGGCATCCGAAGACTTAAACATACTTCCAGAAGCAAAATATTAAAATCATATTTGGGATAATTTATCCCTAATTTGTTTCACGAAAGACTGTCTTTTTAGGCGGTCTTTTTTATGTTTAAATAAAATGCTAAGCGGTAAGCCAATATCAATATTATTAAAGGAGATTTTTGGGCAGAGGCTAGATTGTTAACTGTTATTAATTATAACCAAATACAATAAAATCATTATCTTTGTAATTATTTATACGCCAACTAATTTATTTAAAAGATACCATAAACCTCCCGGATTTATTCTAATAGAAAATTATTTATGAAAATAAGATTAATAATACTATTTAGCTTTTCACTTTTGATGCTTTCTTGCGGTTCTAAGAAAAAAGGGCTAAACCAGAAGTATGGTTTGGAAGAAAAAAAAGAAAAGAGTAAAAGCAAGCACACACCAACGCTTGCTGAAATTTTTGCAGAAACTATTTCAGCCGATGATTTGGACTATCATCTATACAACTTGGCTAGCGACAGTATGCGTGGTAGAGAAACCGGTAAACGCGGACAAAAGAAGGCAGCAGATTATATCAGTCACTTTTTTTTAGACCAAAATTTACTTTTTCCTAGAGAATTGGACGGCTACAAACAAAAGTTTACAGCTTCTAAAAATAGTATGCCCGAGGTTGTCTTAGAGACGGACAGAAAAGCCTATGAATACGGTAAAGATTTAATCTCGTTTTTTCCACACGACAGTATCAAGTTGCAAGACAATCACATAATTTTTGCCGGTTATGGTATTGATGATTATCGTTATAGCGATTACGCTTTTCAAGATGTCAAAGGAAAGATTGTTTTGATCGTAGGAGGAGAGCCAAAAGATAAATATGGTAATTATATTATTTCAGCAACTACTCGAGGTTCTGAGTGGTCGGATGATCCCATCCATGCTTACATCAAAAAAAGAAATGCGGCACAAAAACACGGCGCAAAAGCGCTTTTGATTTATGATCCTGAAAGACATGATTATTTTTGGAAAAATTTTAAGAAACATTTTGAAGATAAATCCGTTAGTATTTCTGTAAAAAAAGATTCGGTTTATGATTTTTTTATCGATAAAGATATTTTTACGGATTTGACCGGATATGACAAACCTAGCGATATGACTTTTAACAATAAAAGAGCCCGTAAATTTGATGTGCCGATAAGTCTATCGTATAAAAATACCAATACGGTGGTAGAAAGTGAAAATGTGATGGGAATTATTCGCGGAGATGAAAAAAGCGATGATTTTATTCTGGTAATTAGTCATTACGACGGGCAAGGTGTCATTGGCGGAAAAGTTTATCCTTCTGCCAATAATAATGCTTCAGGTGTAGCAGCATCTTTTGAAATTATTGAAGCTTTTAAAGCGGCTATCGATTCGGGATTTGTCCCCAAACGAAATATTCTTTTTGTCAATTTTTCCGGCACAGAACAAAATATGCTTGGTTCGCGTTACTATATCAAACACCCTATTGTGCCTTTGTCAAAAACAAAAGCCGTGATAGAGTTGAATAGATTAGGCAGACTAAAAAATGAATCGGAGATATCTGAATTTTACCCTTTAAACATTTCCTCAACAGGTTTTGGTATAAAAGCTTTTAGAAATAAAATTAACACCATGCAGTCCTACAACGATTTCATGACTATCAAATATAAGCCCCTGGTAGAAAGAGCAGATTATACGCAGTTTATGAAAAAAGAAGTGCCGGTTATTTACCTATATGGCAATGCTTCCAAAGATTTTCATGGACCAATGGATAGACCTGATAAAATTAGTTATGATATTTTGGAAAAAAGAACGCGTTTTATTTTCCAAATTATCTGGGATTTAGCTTATCAAAAAAAATTATAACGATTTAATGTTAAAACTTATATTATGGATGCAAAAATATTAACAACCGCAAGAGAATGGACAAAAGCACCTTTTGATGCACAAACACGTCAAGAAGTACAAGATATGATCGATAACGACCCGGTCAAACTGGAAGAAAGTTTTTATAAAAATTTAGAATTTGGAACCGGTGGAATGCGTGGCATTATGGGACCCGGAACCAATAGAATCAATAAATATACCCTTGGTAAAAACACCCAAGGATTGGCCAATTACATTAACCGTGTTTCCAACAAAAAAGAAAAAAGTGTTGCCATAAACTATGATGTACGACACAACAGCAAAGAATTTGCCAAGTTGGTTGCCGATGTGCTTTCTGCCAATGGCATTAAAGTATATTTGTTTAGCGAGTTTAGACCAACGCCGGAACTGTCTTTTGCTGTTCGTTATTTAGGAACCGATGCCGGAATCGTGCTCACTGCTTCACACAACCCTCCGGAATATAATGGTTATAAAGTATATTGGAGCGATGGGGCACAAATTGTTCCACCACAAGATCAAGAAATAGTTGACGAAATTAACAAGCTTGGTTTTGACGAAATTAATTTTGAAGCAAATGAAGACCTTATTGAGTATGTAGGTGCCGATCTAGATAATGCATTTTTAGATGCTGCTGTAAAACACGGTACTTTTGATGCCAAAAACAGAGCTGATTTAAAGATTTTATTTACTCCCTTACACGGCACATCCATTACTTTGATGCCTCCGGCAATGCAACGCGCGGGTTTTACCGATTTTCATATCGTAGCCGAACAAGCCAATGCCGATCCGGAGTTTTCTACCGTTAAATCACCCAATCCTGAAGAACCCGAAGCCTTTACGATTGCTTTAAAAGAAGCGGATAAAATAGGTGCTGAAATGATTTTGGCAACCGATCCGGATTCCGATAGAATTGCCGTAGCGGTTAGACAGCCCGATGGTAAAATGCGATTGCTTAATGGCAATCAAACAATGGAAATGATGGATGCTTTCTTGATTAAAAAATGGCGTGAACAAGGCAGATTGACCGGAAATCAATTTATTGGATCAACTATCGTTTCTACCGACATGATTAAAGAAATCGGTAAAGTAAACGATGTAGAAGTAAAAGTAGGTTTAACCGGATTTAAATGGATTGCCAAAATGATTAGAGAAGCCGAAGGGAAACAAGAATTTATCGGTGGCGGTGAAGAGAGTTTTGGATTTATGGTAGGCGATTTTGTGAGAGATAAAGATGCCATTACTTCCGGCTTGTTGGCTGCCGAGATAGCTGCTGATGCCAAAGCCAAAGGCAGTTCGTTCTTTGAAGAATTGTTAAAACTTTATAAACAACTCGGTTTTTACAAAGAAGGATTGGTTGCCTTGGTCAAAAAAGGAATGGAAGGCAAGGAATTGATTGACAAAATGATGGTAGATTTCAGAGAAAATCCGCCTAAATCATTTGACAAATCACCGGTAGTTAGAATTGAAGATTATAAAACCTCAGTAGCCAAAGACTTATTGACGGGGACTTCGACACCTATAAATGTAGAGTCTTCCAATGTGCTGATTTTCTATACCGAAGATGGTACAAAAGTGGCTGTTCGTCCAAGCGGAACAGAACCCAAAATTAAATTTTATTTCGGTGTCAAACAAGATTTGGATGATGTAGCTGATTACAAAATAGTAGAAACGCAATTGGATGCTAAAATTGATCGCGTTAAAAAAGATCTAAACTTATAATGGATAAAAGAATAAAGCAAACTTTTTTTAAATATATAAGACCTTATAAACGGCAGGCGTTTCTAAGTATTTTGAGCAATGTGTTTTTTGCTTTGTTTTCAACGCTATCTTTTGTGGTATTTGTGCCGCTACTCAATATTTTGTTTAAGAACGAAGCGCGTGAAGTAGTAGCAAAACCGGCTTGGAATGGCATTATGCATGTCAAAGAATATCTGAATGGCACCCTTAATTTTTATTGGGTTTCATATATCGAACAACACGGATTTGTAAGCGCTTTAGGTCTTATAATGGCTTTGATTGCTCTTATCATTTTGTTAAAAAATGTCTTTAATTATATGGCACTTTATTTTATGACTTTTTTGCGAAACGGCATCTTAAAAGATATGCGAAACGATATGTATAAAAAAGTGATGAGTTTGCCTATTTCTTTTTTTACAGAACGTCGCAAGGGCGATGTGATTACAAGAATGACTTCTGATGTTTCCGAGGTACAATGGGCGTCGTTAATTATTCTGGAAATTATCGTTAGAGAGCCTTTGACTATTCTTTTTTCGGTTATTGCGATGCTTTTGCTCAATGTAAAGTTGACTTTGTTTATTTTTATTTTTACACCCATTGCCGGTTGGGTCATTTCGATTGTGGGAAAAAAACTAAAACGCGATTCTCATACTGTGCAACAATATTCCAGTGCTTTTATTTCACATATAGAAGAAACTTTATCGGGGCTCAAAATCATCAAGGGATTTAATGCGGAAAACAGGTTTATCAATTCTTTTGAGAACATTACGTTTAAGCTTTTTAAGTCCAGTAATCGATTGGTCAATAGACAAAATTTGGCGCATCCCGTAAGTGAATTTATGGGCGTATTGGTTATTTTGACTATTTTGTGGTATGGCGGTCGTTTGGTATTGATTGATAAGAGCTTGAGCCCTGCTGTGTTTTTGACATTTATTGCATTGGCATATAATATTTTAACGCCGGCTAAAGCTATTGCACGTGCAGGTTATACCATCAGAAAGGGAATGGCATCGGTGGAACGTATTTTTAACATTTTGGATGCTAAAAATCCCATCGTCGAAAAGCCTAATGCAATCGATAAAAATGAATTTGATAGCGAAATAAGTTTAAATAGGCTTGGCTTTAAATACGAAGAAGAATTTGTATTAAAAGACGTTGATCTGACCATTAAAAAAGGAGAGACTTTGGCACTGGTAGGACAGTCGGGAAGTGGTAAAACAACGATTGCCAATTTGTTACTGCGTTTTTATGATGTGAATGAAGGGGCTATAAAAATCGATGGTATTGATATCAAAGATATGACCAAAGAATCCTTGAGAAATCTAATGGGTTTGGTAACCCAAGATTCTATTTTGTTCAACGATACGGTGCGTAACAATATCGCTTTGGCAAACCCTGATGCTTCGATGGACGAAATCATACAAGCGGCAAAAATTGCCAATGCTCATGATTTTATCAGTGAGCTTCCCAACGGATATGACACCAATATCGGTGATAGCGGGAACAAATTATCCGGCGGGCAAAAACAACGCCTGAATATTGCGCGTGCCATTCTAAAAAACCCACCCGTTATGGTGATGGATGAAGCGACTTCTGCCTTGGATACGGAATCTGAAAAATTGGTACAAGATGCTTTGGACAAGTTGATGCAAAACAGAACATCTGTGGTCATTGCCCATCGTTTGTCCACCATTAAAAATGCCGATAAAATTGTCGTGATGAACAAGGGAAGAATCGAAGAAGTTGGTAGCCATAAAGATTTGATGTCGCTCGAAGGTACGTATCACAAATTGATTATGTTACAGTCTTTTGAATAGACATTATTTTTAGTTTTTTATCATGAAAAAGGAACCTGTCCATTTTATCGATGTCATTCTGCCTTTGAATTTATGGAATAGGTTTACATACCACGTGAGCGAAGCAGAATATAATTTTTTGCAAAAAGGCATGCGCGTGGCAGTTCAGTTTGGCAACCAAAAGGTTCAAACCGGAATCGTCTATGCAAAACACTTTAAAAAACCTTTGCATTACGACACCAAACCTATTTTACATATTATTGATAATGAGCCGGTTGTAAATGATTTTCAATGGGAATTGTTTCTTTTTGTCGCATCCTATTATATCACGCCTTTGGGTATGGTTTTTAAAGCGGCTTTGCCTTCATCTTTTATGCTGGAGAGTGAAACCTACTTGCTCTTAAACGATGAAGCAAACTTTGAAGATAATATGATTTCGGATGATGAATATTTGATCATAGAAGCGCTGCGTATGCAAAAAATGGTCAATATTAAAGAATTGCAAAAGCTTCCGGTCAAAAAAAATGTTTTTTCATTGGTCAATTTGTTGATGAAGAATAATTTGATTAAAAGTTTACAAGAGGTAAAAGATAGGTACAAACCCAAAAAACACTTATACATCCAATTGCATCCGAAATGGCAAAACAAAGACCTCAATGTTTTGTTCGAAGACTTGTCAAAATCTGCCAAAAAGCAAAGAGAAATCTTATTGCAATTCTTTGCGCTACAACGGCAAGGGCGTCCTATCCTGAAAAAACAATTATTGCAACAAAGCAATGCCGGTTTGTCATCGCTTAAGTCACTTATCGCTAAAGAGGTTTTAGTTGAAATAGCCACCGATGTAGATCGGATATATTTTGATGAAGCATCCGAGCAAATAAAACAATTGTCAACGGCTCAACATCAGGTTTACGAGCAAATTAAAACCAATTTTTCGCAAAAAAAACCACAGCTTTTGCACGGGGTTACTTCTAGTGGAAAAACAGAAGTCTATATACATTTGATTGCAGAAGCTATTCAACAAGGGAAACAGGTTTTGTATTTGGTTCCTGAGATTGCTTTGACCACCCAATTGGTACAGCGATTGATCAAAATTTTTGGAAACGAAATTGCCGTTTACCATTCCAGATATTCACAACAAGAGCGAAGGGAAGTCTGGATGCAAGTAGCGACGCATTCATCCAAAGCCAAAATTGTTTTGGGTGCGCGCTCGGCTATTTTCTTGCCTTTTATAGATTTGGGACTGGTTATTGTGGATGAGGAACACGAAACTTCATACAAACAAATGAGTCCGGCACCACGATATCAAGCAAGGGACTTGGCTGTTTTCTTAGGAAAAATTCATGGCGCAAATGTGGTGCTGGGCTCTGCAACCCCTTCGGTTGAAACTTATTTTAACACCAAGCGCAATCGGTATTTGTTGACGGTTTTAGACAATCGTTATGGAGATGTTAAATTGCCCGAAATAAAAATTGTTGACTTAAAGGAAGCACTTCGGCGAAAGCAAACGACTGGTAATTTTGCCCAAGAAGCTTTGGATGCCATTACGGCCACTTTGGCACAAAAAAAACAAGTGATTGTTTTTCAAAACCGTAGAGGATATGCCCCAATTGCACAATGCGACGACTGCGGACACGTGATGGATTGTCCACACTGCGATGTTAGTTTGACCTTGCACAAACACCAACATAAGTTAAAATGTCATTATTGCGGCTATCAAA
>JANTGO010000084.1 GCA_024763015.1 Flavobacteriaceae bacterium | reverse complement strand
ATGCACGCTGGTCTCTGGACAAAGCTCCCATTCGGGTTTTATCACCCAAAATACTTCCTTTGGAAAGGCTGCTACTAGGGTCAATCGCTAAAACTGCTACCTTATGATTTCGCTGTGTATAATACTTGCCCAAAGCTTCGATAAAAGTACTTTTGCCGACACCCGGCACACCGGTAATCCCTATTCGGATAGATTTCTCTGCCTTTGGCAAACACTGCCTGACAATCTCTTGTCCTAAGGCAAAACGCTCGGGATGACTGCTCTCAATCAAGGTAATTGCTTGACTCAAAGCAACCGTATTTCCCTCCATAATCTTTTGCACATAAGCATCGGCTTTGCCTTGTATCTTTTTTGAAGAAATATTCTCTATTAATTTAGGATTTAAACGCGCCTCTTGTGATACGCCCTGAATTTCTTGTAATGCTGATTTTTTTATTTTTTTTGCCATAAAAAAGACTGCCATTTATTGACAGTCTAAAATTAAGTAAAAATTTTTAAATAAAATCTATTCAAAGATTACTTCAAAATCCAGCAGTTTTGGATTTTTTATCATCTTATCCATCGGGACTTCGATATGCAAAGTCTTAGCGTCAGCACTCAACAGTGCATCTTTATAGGAAACCGATTTTATTTTTTTAGGAAAATGGTAAATAATCTTATATGAAAGCATTTGAAATATCTGTTTCAAATCGTTATTTTTAAATGTCGAATCTTGTTCTTGTTTTTTATTATTTTTTTCGTTAAGAATGCTTGTTCTTTTAAAAGAATGCTTATTAAACGAATAACGAACTTTAGATTTTGGAATTACTTTATCCATCCCTTTCATTTCACCGGATGTTCCCCTTCGTTTCTTTTCAATTTTGTTAATATCATTCAGAATATTTTCCAACTCACTGACATCTTTAAAAGGTAAAATATAACTCAATAACATTTCGTCCTTCGATTCATCCATTTGCAAACGTAAAGACATTTTTTTTAGATATTTAAAAGATTCTTTCTCCTCGGGTGTTAGATTGTTTAAACTATCCTGCATCTTTTCCAGTAAATCAGAAAATTGTATGATGGTATCCTTCACTTTGGGTGCTTTTTTTTCAGCAAGCGAATCTTTTGAATTTTCCATACCCTTGCCCATTTTCATCATAGCGCCCATATCCATCTTAAAATCATACATGCCACTACCATCTTCGTTAAAAGTGATTTCTTCTGTCATTTGACAAGCAGATAAGGACAAAATTGCCAACGCCAATACTAATAATTTTTTCATGTTTTATTTGTTTTTAATAATAATTCTAGAATAAAGATTTTTTTTTAACAAAACAGTTATTTCATTTTTATACTGTAATTTATGCGACAAAAATCTTCCCCATTTAAACGATTTGATCGCAAAAATGTTACCAAATACGATAAAACTGAAAAAAATGTGTAAGGGATTTCGTAAGTAAACAAGGATAAGATATTAATTATATACAATTCTACATTTCCTAATTTTTTAAGCAGACTTAGGATTCACTTGAATTTGTCCGCCAATTGCTTTTAATACTTTCATAATTGTGGAAAACTGGGGTTTTGCTCCGTCTGATAATGCTTTGTACAGACTGGGTCTGCTCAATCCGGTTTCTTTCGCAATTTTTGTCATTCCGATTGCTTTCGCAATATGTCCGATGGCATTAATTATATCTGCATCATTTCCTTCTTCCAAAACAGTATTGAGATATTCCGCAATCATTTCTTTGCTTTCTAAATAATCTGCTATTTCAAATCTTGAAGTTACCATTTCCTATTTATTTAATTTTTTCCAAATTTCTTTCGCCTTTGCAATGTCTTTTTGCTGAGTAGATTTATTTCCACCAATTAATAAAATAATCACTTTATCGTCTTTTTCTTTAAAATAAACTCTATAACCTTTCGCAAAATTTATTCGCATTTCCCAAATTCCATCACCAACTGTTTTACAATCGCCAAAATGTTCGTCTGTTTCTAATTTTTGAATTCTAAACAGAATTTTGCTTTTGCTTTAAAGTCCTTTAACTTTCTCAGCCATTTGTCAAACTCTTTTGTTTTTTCAATAAAGAACATAAAAATTGTATCTATATGGATACAAAATTAAGGAAAATATTTGAATTAATTTAGTCGTTAGGATTTAATTTTCAACAGCATAAATTTTTACGCACTACAACCGTAATTTATGCAATAAACTTTCTCCATTTTAACGATATTAATCGCAAAAATGTTACCAAAGACAATTAAAAACGAAAAAAAATTAATCGATCAAATCAAATTTAAGGTATTTCTGCAATACTTTTGGAACGCGAATGCCTTCCGCAACTTGATTGTTTTCCAACAGCGCAGCCACTACTCTAGGCAATGCCAATGAACTGCCGTTAAGCGTGTGTGCCAACCTGCGTTTGCCGTCTTTGTCCTTAAAGCGTAATTTTAGTCTATTGGCTTGAAAATCTTCAAAATTGGATACCGAACTCACTTCCAACCATCGTTTTTGAGCCGCAGAATATACTTCAAAATCATAAGTCATGACAGAGGTAAAGCCCAAATCGCCACCACACAGACGTACAATCCGGAAAGGCAATTCCAGTTCCATTAAAATACCTTTTACATGTGCCACCATTTCATCTAATGCGGCATAAGAATGATCGGGGTGTTCCAAGCGCACAATTTCGACCTTATCGAATTGATGTAAGCGGTTCAAGCCACGTACATGAGCACCATACGAACCGGCTTCTCTACGAAAACAAGGCGTATAAGCTGTATTTTTAACCGGAAAATCTTTATAAGACATCATCACATCTCGATATAAATTGGTCACCGGCACTTCGGCAGTAGGAATCAAATAAAGTCCATCGCGTTCCACGACATACATTTGTCCTTCCTTGTCGGGCAATTGACCCGTACCATAGCCCGAAGCTTCATTAATCAAATGTGGCACTTGCATTTCTTCATAACCGGCTTCTTCGTTTTTATCTAAAAAATAATTGATCAAAGCACGCTGAAATTTAGCACCTTTTCCCTTGTAAACAGGAAATCCGGCACCTGTAATCTTGTTGCCCAAATCAAAATCGATAATATCATATTTTTTGGCCAACTCCCAGTGTGGCAACGCATCATCATCCATTTGTAGAATGTCACCGTGTCCAAAAACTTTTTCGTTATCCGTATCATCTTTGCCAAATGGCACCAATTCATGAGGAATATTGGGAATTTGGTATAAAATTTCTTGCAATTCGTTTTTGACCGATTCCAATTTTTCAGACAATTCTTTTATCTGCTCTTTTATTTTTACGGTTTTTTGTTTGAGTAAATTGGCTTTTTGTGCCTCCCCCGATTTAAACAACTGCCCGATATCTTTAGATAATTTGTTCATTTCGGCAAGCAAAGCATCGTTTTCTGTTTGTGTATTTTTACGAACATCATCCAATGCAATGGCTTTTTCAATAATCTCAGAAGCATCAAAATTTCTTTTTTGCATCGCTTTGATAATGGCTTCTTTTCTTTCTCTAATGACACTGATTTGTAACATAATACTAGGGGATTTTTATCAATTTTTTTAGGCAACAAACTTACTTCTAAAAATATTTATATGCAAATCAATATTTTTATACATTATAAGAATTGTCAAATCATTTCTTTTTATAAAAATTGAAATATAGTGGTACTAAAAATTCGCACATACAATTATGGTTTTTGATTTACAAATATTCGGCAAATTGGATTCGTTTTTAAATCCGACGTCAAATATAAAAAAATCAATATGATAAGTTGTTATTTTTTTTTGAACCATAAAAGTATTAAAAGGTCTTAAAAGTTTGTTACGCTTTTATTTTCTTTTAATACTTTTATGGTTAAATTCTAAATTTCTAATAAAATCAAGGAATTAGGAGGTGCGAAACTTGAGTTAGATTTTACAAAATACCTTTTTCTTTTAAGGCCCAAAAACATTTTTCGGTTGCACCGATATCAGCGGCGGCATCATGCGCATCGTCAAAATCTTCACCAAATAGTTTAATATGCAGTTCTGACAAACGCGGCCATTTATATCCATACCTGCCCGGTATTTTACAATATTCGGTTGACGCATGCATCGTGCACAGTCGCGGTTTTTGAAACAACTGAGAAGTTATATTTTTTCGGACAAATTCTGCACCAACAATTTTCTCATCAAAACTGATATTATGCGCTACAAGATAATTGGCTTCTGTGATTAATTGATTAAATTCTTGTAAGACATTTTCCAGTAAAACACCTTCTTCCAAAGCTTTTTCGGTAGAAATTCCATGCACACGTGACGCCTCAACAGGAATGCTAAAGCCTTCGGGTTTTATGATATAATCTTGTGCATCGATGCGTTTTCCCTTGTCGTCGGACAAAATCCAAGCAATCTGTATCATACGAGGCCAGTTTCGCGTGTCAGTAACAGGTGCTTTGTAATTACGTGGCAATCCGGTGGTTTCGGTATCAAAAAATAAATACATATTCAAAATTTTTATGATTGCTTTTAACCCGATTATAAATACCGAACAAGCATTTTTATTGTTATCCCGGAACTATTTGGGTCTATAAAAAATTATAGACCTTGCGGCGCAAGGTCTCAAAAATAATTAAAACGGTAAATCGTCCGGTTCTTCGTCAGAAATATAATCTGCGGGTTCAAAATTGTCGTTCATTGGCGGTGGTACATCTTGAGGGGCAGCACCCGACATTTTGGTGATACGCCATCCTTGTAATGAATTAAAATATTTTGTTTCGCCTTGCGGTGAAACCCATTCACGTCCTCTTATATTAATACTAACTTCCACTTCATCACCAACATTGAACTTGTCTAGCAACTCCGTTTTGTCTTGAACAAATTCAATATTGATAAACTGTGGATATTGTTCATCGGTTGTAATAACCACTTCTCTTTTTCTAAAACCATTGGCACCATAAGTTTTGGTGTCGGTAATCAGTTTAATTTTTCCTTTTACTTCCATATATTTATATTATTTATTTTCTAATTTTAACTTTTTATCTTTCTCATTGACTTTCTGAAAATAATTATAAGTTAACACCAACAATAATAAGTAAACAGCACCCGACAATCCGATAATTACATCGTAATAAGTAACGGATGACAAGGCAATTCTAATAAAAATTGTCGCTAAGATAAAAGCAGAGTAACGATACATTGTTCTATAATTTAGCGTATATCTGATTGTGATTAACAAAACCAAAATATCGCTAAAAATAAGCATGGTAAAAAATGTATGAAACGATGAATTAAACACACCACTACTTAACAAGGTTTTAAAATCCAACGAGACAATTACTATAAATGTCACCAACAAAAGCAAAGAAATGGCGCGTTTAAAACGCACAAAATTACGCTGTTGGACATCGGTACTACAAATCCAAATATGTCGTTGATTTCTGTAAACAATACCAATAATTAAATAAATCAGTAAGGATACAAAACCATACATAAACATATGTTCTACCGGCTCCAGCATACTTTGTAAAGTAATGGAGTGCACCTGTGAAAACTCTTGAAATCCGTGTCTGAGAAAAATCAATGACAGCAATTCAAATTGTTTGGCAACCGACTTGGCAACCGATTTGGGCAATACAAATATAAGAGATACTATTTCAGTCAACAATAAAGCGGTGAAAGAAATATTGATTGAAAAAAACGGATTGGCAAAGGATTTTAAAATGCCTTTTTGCGGTAAAATCTGATAATGCACCAAAAAAAACATAATTAAAGAGCCCAAAAAAATGGCAACCAACACATTACTTATCAATTTATGCATGCGCTCCGTTTCCCAAACAGACTTTATTTTGAGGTATAATTTTTCAGAAAAATTTAAAACTTTATTCATGACATTTTTTAACAATACAAAGATAATCTAAATTTTTTATCCTTAGCATTTTTCAATATCTTTTAAAGTTGAAAAAAAGTTTAGTGAATTTACCATTTACTACTTATGAAAATAAACGACATTTTTAACATTTTTATATCATTTATAATGGAAAATCGTATATTTGCAGTTCAAAAAAATAAAAGCAATGAACATCAAAATCACCCTGCCCGACGGTAGCGTTAAAGAATATCCCGCAGGTGTAACACCTTATCAAGTGGCACAAAGCATCAGCGAGGGTTTGGCGCGCAACGTAATTTCAGCAAAGTTTAATGACAAAAAAGTTGAAACCACCACGCCTTTGACCACCGATGGCAGCTTGACTTTATACACTTGGAATGACGACGAAGGTAAAAAAACCTTCTGGCACTCATCTGCTCATTTGATGGCACAAGCCATTCAAAAATTCTACCCCGATGCCAAACTGACTATCGGACCGGCAATTGACAGCGGATTTTATTATGATATTGATTTTGGTGATGCTTCTTTCTCTGAAAAAGATTTTGCCAAGATTGAAAAGAAAATGCTTGAAATAGCGCGTGAAAAGCATGACTTCAAGCTCCGACAAGTTTCCAAAAAAGAAGCTTTGGAAAAATACAAAGCAGAAAACAATGCATTTAAAGTAGAACTTATAGAAAACTTAGAAGATGGCAGCATCTCTTTCTGTGACCACGACGATTTTACCGATTTATGCCGAGGCGGACACCTGCCCAATACGGGCTTAATCAAAGCGGTTAAGTTACTCAATGTAGCCGGTGCTTACTGGCGTGGTGATGAAAACAAACCACAGCTCACCCGTGTTTATGGCATTTCGTTCCCCAAACAAAAAATGCTTAAAGAACACTTGGAATTACTTGAAGAAGCTAAAAAACGCGACCATAGAAAACTGGGTAAAGAGCTTGAATTATTTGCTTTTTCAAATACCGTTGGACAAGGATTGCCTTTATGGCTACCCAAGGGTGCTGCATTGCGTGAAATGCTGGAAAATTTCTTGAAAAAAGCGCAAAAGAAAGCCGGTTATCAACAAGTGGTTACCCCACATATCGGACATAAAAATTTATACGTTACCTCCGGACACTACGAAAAATACGGTGAGGACAGTTTTCAACCCATCAACACACCCAAAGAAGGTGAAGAATTTTTGCTCAAACCGATGAATTGTCCGCATCATATAGAAATATTTAAAACAAAACCATACAGTTACAAAGATCTGCCTGTCAGATTTGCAGAATTTGGCACGGTTTATCGATATGAACAAAGCGGTGAATTACACGGATTGACACGCGTAAGAGGTTTTACCCAAGACGATGCCCATATTTTCTGTACACCTGACCAATTATTGGAAGAATTCAAAAAAGTAATCGATTTGGTGATGTATGTGTTTGGCTCTCTGGGATTTGAAAACTTTACAGCACAAATTTCCTTACGAGACAAGGAAGACCGCAGTAAATACATAGGAAGCGATGAAAATTGGGAACGCGCTGAGCAAGCCATTATTCAAGCAGCCAAAGAAAAGAATTTAAATACGGTAACCGAATATGGCGAAGCCGCCTTTTACGGTCCTAAATTAGACTTTATGGTCAAAGATGCACTTGGCAGAAGTTGGCAGCTAGGTACGATTCAGGTTGATTATAACCTCCCAGAACGCTTTGATTTAAGCTATACCGGTGCTGATGACAAACCGCATCGTCCTGTAATGATTCACCGTGCGCCATTTGGTTCTATGGAAAGATTTATCGCAATCCTGTTAGAACATACAGCCGGTAATTTCCCGCTTTGGTTAACGCCAAATCAGGTTAATATATTGCCTATTAGCGAAAAATTTGAAAAATATGCAAAAAAAGTTTTAAATTTGCTGGAAATTTCGGATATTCGCGCCACCATTGACAACCGTAATGAAAAGATTGGCAGAAAGATACGCGATGCGGAAATTTCTAAGACGCCATTTATGATTATCGTAGGAGAAAAAGAAGCGGAAAATGGCACAGTTTCTGTAAGGAAACACAAAGAAGGAGACCTTGGCAGCTTTAGCATCGATGACTTTGTTGCGTTTATCAAAAAAGAAGCCGAAAAAGGTCTTAAAAAATTTGAATAGTAACCCTTAAAATATAGTACAATAGCAATACGTAGAAGACGCAGTCGAGGACCGGCTAGGGTAATAAAGAAAAACCCGCACCGAATTAACCGTGAAATCACCGCCAGAGAAGTAAGATTGGTTGGTGATAATGTTGATATTGGTGTTTATCCATTACGAACTGCTTTACAAAAAGCAGAAGAATTAGGATTGGATTTGGCAGAAATTTCGCCTAAAGCCAATCCGCCGGTTTGTAAAATTTTGGATTACAAGAAGTTCTTGTATGACCAAAAGAAAAAAGAAAAGGCCATTAAGTCTAAAACTCAAAAAGTGAGTTTAAAAGAAATTAGGTTTGGTCCTAATACAGATGAACACGATTATGAATTTAAAAAGAAACACGCCATCAATTTTCTTAAAGATGGAAATAAACTAAAAGCTTATGTGTTTTTTAAAGGACGTTCCATCGTGTTTAAAGACCAAGGACAAATCTTGTTGCTAAAACTAGCACAAGAATTGGAAGAATACGGCAAAGTAGAACAATTGCCAAAATTGGAAGGAAAGAAGATGATTATGATGATGGCGCCCAAATCACAAAAGAAAAAGAATTAAAGAATTGATATAAATAATATAAAGAAGAAGGATTATGCCAAAACAAAAAGTAAAATGCAGTGCCAAGAAAAGATTTAAATTGACCGGCTCTGGAAAAATTAAAAGAAAACACGCTTATAAAAGTCACATTTTGACCAAAAAATCAAAAAAGCGTAAATTAGCTTTAACACATAGTGCATTGGTCAGTAAAGCCGATGAAAAAAATGTTAAGCAACAATTAGGATTAATTTAAATCCCAATTGTGGTCAGATTATTAACCCTGGAACAGTGCTAAAAAAATAAAAATTCCGTAAAAGGATGCCTGTTACAAAAAAATCATTAAAATTATGCCTAGATCAGTAAATTCAGTAGCAAAAAGAAGGAGAAGAAAAAAAATTCTTAAACAAGCAAAAGGATACTTCGGAAGAAGAAAAAATGTCTATACCGTTGCAAAAAACGCAGTGGAAAAAGCCATGACTTATGCTTATAGAGACCGTAAAAACAAAAAGAGAACATTTAGAGGTTTGTGGATTCAAAGAATCAACGCCGGTGCTCGTTTGCACGGAATGTCTTACTCCCAATTCATGGGGAAAATTCACGCCAATAACATCGATTTAAACCGTAAGGTTTTAGCCGATTTGGCCATGAATCATCCCAAAGCTTTTAAAGCAATAGTTGAAAAAATAAAATAAACGAAAACGAATTATTTATATCGATACAAAAAGAGCGCATCTGGTAGATGCGCTCTTTTTACACATATATAATGTATAAACTATTGTAAAATGAATTTTTTTCTGTTTTCTACACTTTTTTATTAGAAATTACAACTAGCTGAAATTTAAATAAATACGAATTTTTATTTTAAGATTTGGGTGTCCCAGATATAATTTTTGATTAGTTTTTTTGAAAACTATTCTATGTCTATTTTATTAAATCTTTTACTTTTTTGCATTGACCAAAAAAGTAACAAAAAAGTCTAGGCTTACGAAACTTTTACTAATTTATACGTCTCGCTCCCTAAACAATCTGAACTCGCACTACGCGTCTGCTATCAACTTGATTTTTAATTAATTGTATGTTTATACTCCTATTTAAAATTCGTTATGCTCGAACAGCAGATTGTTTTTAACGTCCGCTCCACTCTAAATTTACGTAAAACCTTCGTATGCCGTGGCAAACCGCAATGGCTTGTGTTTAGAAATATTCTTTGTAGATCTTTATTAAATTACACTTACTTAGATACGCTTTTTAATATTTGGGTATCCCTGTGTGGAAAACAGGAAAAAATAAAATAAACGAAAACGAATTATTTATATCGATACAAAAAGAGCGCATCTAGTAGATGCGCTCTTTTTACATATAATTATAGTGTCTGTCAGAAAACAGACACTATGAAATATATAAATTATTGTAAAATGATTTTCTTATAAATATGATTTGAACCATTTTGAGCAAGCACCATATAAACACCTGCCGGCAAATTATTCAAATCGATATACTGCGTACCTTTGTCAAGTTTGGCAGATTTAATCTCCTGTCCTGACAAATTGTAAATGGTTATATCGACCGCTTGCTTCGTATTTACAACCAATTGCTTATCAGAAGCGTAAACACCAAAGTTGCTTTTAGCAAATAAATCATCAATAGCAGCAGTAGGATCATATCTATACGTAAAAGTAATACTACTCAAAATATTGTTTGAAGCATCTTTTGCCTCAATTTTTAAACGATAATCTTTGGGATAAACTTGAGAACCGTTATCAGAATGTTTTATATCAATATCATCATGTGCTGTTGATGCACCAGGGGCTAATGCAGCACCTCCTTGTTTGATATCTCCTTGCGTCATACCAAAATAACATTGTCCGTGTCCGTTTACCCCAAAACACCATAAAACTTCAG
>JANTGO010000083.1 GCA_024763015.1 Flavobacteriaceae bacterium | reverse complement strand
ACGACATGAATACCAAAACCATTGGCTTTGTATCCGGCGTGCTTAATCGTACCATCAGCTGTAGCATAAATGGGTGTACCTATTTTAGCGGTAAAATCCATACCGTAATGAAATCTTCGCGTTTTTAAAATCGGATGAATGCGCCATCCATAACCCGATGCCATTCTTTTTAAATCTTTATTCTCAACCGGTTGAATCGCCGGTGTATGGGCTAATAATTTTTCTTTGTTTCTGGCAAGTTTAATGATTTCGTCAAAAGATTTTGACTGAATGACCAATTTTTTTTCCAATCTGTCTGCTTCACTGATTGATTTTTTGATTAAGTCCGAATTGGCATATCCATCCAAATTACTATATAAATCGACACCGCCGTATCCTGCTTGACGCACATCATTGGAGATAGGTGTTGCCTCAAAAATCGTTCTGTAAATATTATTATCGCGGTCTTTTATGTCGTTTAAAACTGCTTCAATACGACTAAACTTGTGGTTGAGCACCTCATAATTCAATTTTAAGTTCTCGTTTTCGCGAACCAAATCTTTCTCTCTGGGTGTTCTAAAGAAATCATTGGGCATAGATGTCAGCAAAACTAATGCGATAAGCCCAACAATAACACCGGAAATAAAAGTTAAAATACCTTTTTTTGAAGATGAACCGACTTCTTTATACGAAAGTGACGCCGGATCATAAATAAATTTCCTTTTAGACATATTTTGTTTATTTTTGTTGCTTGAAAAATGCAGCCTGCTACACAATCAGGCGCAAATTTAAAAAAAAAATCTCAATGAAAATGTTAAATTCCAAAGATATTAGACAGCAATTCCTTGATTTCTTTGCTTCTAAAGACCACAAAGTTGTTCCGTCAGCGCCTATTGTATTAAAAGATGATCCCACATTGATGTTTACCAATGCGGGTATGAATCAATTCAAAGAATACTTTTTGGCTTATAAAACACCTGAAAATAAACGGATTACCGACACGCAAAAATGTTTACGTGTTTCAGGTAAACACAATGATTTAGAAGAAGTTGGCATCGACACTTACCACCACACTATGTTTGAAATGTTGGGCAATTGGAGTTTTGGTGACTATTTTAAGAAAGAAGCAATTGAATGGGCTTGGGAATTGTTAACCGAAATTTACAAAATAAACAAAGAAAATCTTTATGTAACCATTTTTGAAGGTGCTGAAGACGAAGGCTTGGCAAAAGATACCGAAGCATATAACTACTGGAAAAAACTCATTCCAGAAGACAGAATTCTACTAGGAAATAAAAAAGATAATTTTTGGGAAATGGGTGCCACCGGTCCTTGTGGTCCTTCATCTGAAATCCACGTTGACTTGCGTTCCCAAGAAGAAAAAGATAAAATTTCGGGTAAAGACTTGGTCAACCAAGATCATCCTGAGGTTATTGAAATATGGAATTTGGTTTTTATTGAATTTAACCGAAAGGCAGATGGCTCATTGGAACAACTTCCTGAAAAACATATTGATACAGGTATGGGATTCGAGCGATTGGCGATGGTTCTTCAAGGCAAAAAATCCAATTACGACACCGATATTTTTATGCCTTTAATCAAGGAAATTGAAAGCCTTTCAAACCTAAGTTACGGCAAAGATATAAAGACAGACGTTGCCATGCGCGTGATTGCCGACCATCTACGGGCTGTTGCATTTGCCATTGCCGACGGACAACTCCCATCAAACAACGGCGCCGGTTACGTGATTAGAAGGATATTGCGACGCGCTATTCGTTACGGTTTCACATTCTTGCACAAACAAGAAGCATTTATCTATAAACTCATCCCTACTTTGGTTGCCAATATGGGTGATGCTTTTCCTGAAATTGTCAAACAAAAATCTTTGATTACCAACGTGATACGCGAAGAAGAAAATTCCTTTTTGCGCACTTTGGAACAAGGATTGGTATTGCTAAACCGAATTATAGAAACGGCTAAAAATAAGGAAATTCCCGGGGCTAAAGTCTTTGAATTATACGATACTTTTGGGTTTCCAAAAGACCTTACCGCTCTTATTTTACGTGAAAAAGGATATACTTTTGACGAAAAAGAATTCGATGCCGAAATGCAAAAACAAAAAACCCGATCTAAGGCAGCTGCTAGCGTTTCTACTGATGATTGGGTTACGCTCAGAGAAGATGACGAAGAAGAATTTGTCGGTTATGACAGCTTGCAAACACCTGTAAAAATTACTAAATACAGAAAAATTACTTCAAAAAAAGATGGTGATTTATACCAATTGGTTTTTAACCTTACACCTTTCTATCCCGAAGGTGGTGGACAAGTAGGCGACCGTGGTTACTTAGAGGCACCAAATGGTGATATCATGCATATTTTGGACACCAAAAAAGAGAATAACCTCATCGTTCATATCAGCAAAAATCTGCCAAATAATATAAAAGAAACCTTTAAAGCAGTAGTTGACCAAGATGCCCGTAATAAAACGGCAGCCAATCACTCGGCTACGCACTTATTACACCAAGCACTTCGCAGTATTCTAGGAACGCATGTCGAACAAAAAGGTTCCTTGGTTTCTCCTACACACTTGCGTTTTGACTTTTCTCATTTCAGCAAAATGACAGATGAGCAAATCAAAGAAGTGGAAGATTTTGTCAATACCAGGATTAATGAAAAATTGCCATTAGTTGAGAAAAGAAATATTCCCATCACGCAAGCAATGGAGGAAGGTGCAATGGCATTATTTGGCGAAAAATACGGCGATGCTGTTCGAATGATAAAATTTGGCAATCACGCTGAACTCTGTGGCGGTACACATGTACAAAACACCAATGATATTTGGCAGTTTAAAATCCTAAGCGAAGGCGCCATCGCTGCCGGCATCAGACGTATTGAAGCCATTACGGGTGAAGCGGTAAAAGATTATTACAAAAAGCAAGATGTACAACTGACGCAAATCAAAAAAATTCTAAAAAACCCAACCGACCTTCAAAAAACTATTGAAAATCTACAATCTGACAATCAAAAATTGCGCAAAGAGGTAGAAAAATTACAAAAAGAAAAAGCACAATTTGTAAAAACGCAACTCAAAAATGAGTTCGATAGCATTGGTGACATCAAATTTTTGGCAAAAAAACTGGATATGGATAGTCATACCGTAAAAGATTTGCTTTTTGCCTTTGGAAACGAACTAAATAATATAGTAGCCGTAGTCGGTACTGAAAATGATGGTAAAGCAGTTATTAGTATTTATATTTCAAAATCGGTAGTTGCCAAACACGATTTGCACGCAGGAAATATGGTGAGGGAAATCGCTAAAGAAATTCAAGGTGGCGGCGGTGGTCAGCCGTTCTTTGCCACAGCCGGTGGTAAAAATCCTAAAGGACTGGACAATGCGCTGACAAAAGCAAAAAAAATGGTTTCATCAATAGTTTTATCATAATAATGAATCTACTTATTGCCAGCACTTCTACCGTTTATGGAGGTAAATACCTCGATTATCTGACCGCAGAAATTCAAAATCTATTTAGTGGCATAGGTGAAGTCTTGTTTATTCCTTATGCGTGTCCCAGCGGTATGAGCCATGACGCTTATACGGAAATTGTAGCGAAAAAATTTTCGGAATCAGGTATTAAAATAAAAGGTATTCATCAGTTTGCCAATCCAAAAGATGCCATTGCACAAGCAAAAGGAATATTTACGGGCGGTGGTAATACTTTTGTATTGGTTAAACAATTATACGACAACGACTTATTAGATGTGTTGAGTACTAGAATTAAAGCCGGCTTGCCCTATATGGGTACAAGTGCCGGCTCGAATATTGCCGGAATTAGTATGCACAACACCAACGATATGCCCATTGTTCAAGTGCCTGATTACAAAACCTTAGGCGTTTTACCTTTTAATATTAACCCACATTATTTGGATCCGGCACCGGATTTGCTGAAACATATGGGCGAAACACGTGATACACGCATAAAGGAATACTTACACTATAACCAAACGCCTGTCGTCGCTTTGCGTGAGGGAAGCTGGATAGAAGGAAAAGAAAACCAATTGTTCTTGCGCGGCAAACTATCGGCAAGAGTTTATTTTAATTTAAATGATATTCGGGAAATTGAACCCGGTACGGATTTAAGCCATCTAATTCACCAAAAATAAAGGAACTAATTGCACATTGAGACGCACGGCCGTGCGTCTCAACCGTGCGTCACTATGTGTTATTTATCATTCACATTTAAGATTATGCCATTGTCTTTACCCATCATATAAGTAGGCAATTGACCATCCCATTTATTAATCCACTCCAATTTAATAATTTTTGGATTGGCATTAATTGCAGAACCTTTTATTTGCAAGGCCTTGGCTTCTCCTTCGGCGTGTTGAATAGAAATATCTTTTTCAATTTTTGCTTGCAATAATTTTTCTTGCTTTTGTTTGGTTACCTCAATCAGTCGAAGCGCTTCTTGTTCTGCTAATTTTTTGTTATTGATTGCCTTTTCGTATTCGTGATTGTAATAAACCTCACGAATATCCAACTGCTCTACATCGATACGATAGGCACCAATTTCTTTTTTCATTTTTTCCAAAACTTTGTGCTGAATTTCCTCTCTTTTTGTTGAATACACTTCGATAGGCGAGTATTCGGAAACCGTAAGCGCCAAAGCTGATTTTAACTTAGGACGCAGCACATTTTCCTCCAACCAATGATAACGGCCATTTTCCCCAAGTTCATCGGTTACATTTTGATATACCCAACTGGCTTCATCCGGAACGATACGCCAAGAAACACTCACATCAAATCCCATTTTTATACCATCTTTTGTCGGCGCCCAGATAGCATCGGCATTGGCTTTTGCTCCTTCGTTTTGCGCATCTGCACAAGTATAAACCCAAACGGTTTTGTCCATTGAATAAACTTGCTCCCATGGCATTATGACATGCCAACCGGTAAGTAACTCTTGGTCACGAACACCGGTAGGCGTAACGACTACCCCTACTTGTTGTGCCCCTACCTTAACAATAAGACTGGACAAGGCAAAACCAATAACCCCAATAATACCAATTAGATAATACTTTGGTAATTTAATCGGTTTTACAGAATATCTATTGGCAAAACCTACAACGCCATACACAATGGCTAATAAAAAAATTAATTTAATTGCTCCCATAATTGTTTTTTAAAGTTATTATACTTCTATGACGGTTTATTTGTTAAAAAGTTACAAATAATTCTATATATTAGAACGTATCCTATCTAAAAATACATAAAAACTAATCTTGAATAACCCAAGTTCCGGCTTCGATTAAAGGAATCGCTTTTTTATATTTTATTTGTTTATTTTCTCCATTATTCACGTTCAAAATGGTCACCAACTCATTACGTCCATAGGTTTTTCCTTTTCTGATAGGCGCTGTAACTTCTTGTGATTGTCCGGAGCGCATTGCCTGCTGGTTGTTTGCTGCCATTTCTTCAAGCGAAGGAATATCATTTTGACGGCTTTCTTTTATTTTTTTATTTTGACGACGTCTTGGCGCACGCGCTTCCTGTACTTGATTGGGATCACCGGTTGGCAAATCTCCTTTGAACAAGAATGAAAGTACATCTTTATTTACTTTATCAAGCATCGCTCTAAACAATTCAAAAGCTTCAAATTTATAGATAAGAATGGGGTCTTTTTGTTCGTAAGATGCCATTTGGACAGAAGTTTTTAGATTATCCATCTTGTGCAAATGTTCCTTCCAAGCTTCATCTATAATTGCTAATGTTATATTTTTTTCAAAATCATCCACCAATTTTTTACCTTCGGACTCGTATGCCTCTTTTAAATCGGTGGTTACTTTGATTTCGCGCGTACCATCGGTAAAAGGCACAACAATTCTTTTGTATTTATCCCCTTCATTTTCATAAACTTGCTTGATTACCGGAAAAGCAATCTTTGCAGAACGTTCAATTTTTTCTTTGTAATGCTTGGTGGCAAGTTCAAAAAGCTTTTCGGTTATTTGTTGCTCGTTTAAATTAAGGAAATCATCTTTAGTTAAGGGACTTTCGATAGCAAAAGTCGTAATCAAATCCTTTTTAAAAGTCTCAAAATCTTTGGTCGGTTTGGTTTGTTCAACAATCAGTTGTATCGCTTCATAAATCATATTGGAAATATCGACTTTCAAGCGTTCGCCTTGCAGTGCGTGACGACGTCTTTTGTAAACCAATTCACGTTGTGCGTTCATCACATCATCGTATTCCAACAATCTTTTACGAATACCAAAGTTGTTTTCCTCTACTTTCTTTTGTGCTCTTTCTATAGATTTTGATATCATAGAATGTTGGATAACATCTCCTTCTTTCATACCCATTCTATCCATAATTTTGGCAATCTTTTCGGATCCGAATAGGCGCATTAAATTATCTTCCAAAGACACATAAAACTGCGATGAACCCGGGTCACCTTGACGTCCTGCCCGTCCGCGCAACTGGCGGTCAACCCTACGAGAATCGTGTCGTTCGGTACCTACAATAGCCAAACCTCCTGCTTTTTTAACCTCATCTGACAATTTAATATCCGTTCCACGACCTGCCATATTGGTTGCAATGGTTACCACACCCGAATTACCGGCTTCCGCAACTATATCTGCTTCGCGTTTGTGCTGCTTGGCATTTAAAACGTTGTGGTCTATTTTTTTAACATGCAAAAGTTTACTCAACAACTCAGAAGTCTCAACAGAAGTCGTCCCGACTAATATAGGACGTCCTTGTCTGGATAACTCCTCAATCTCATTAATAATAGCATTGTATTTTTCGCGTTTGGTTTTATAGATTTTATCTTCTTTATCGATACGCGCCAAAGGTTTATTGGTAGGTACTTCGACAACATCCAATTTATAAATATCCCAAAACTCTCCTGCTTCGGTTGTTGCAGTCCCCGTCATACCTGAAAGTTTGCGATACATACGGAAAAAGTTCTGCAAGGTGACTGTTGCATAGGTTTGTGTGGCATCTTCAATTTTTACATTTTCCTTGGCTTCAATCGCTTGATGTAATCCGTCCGAATAACGACGTCCATCCATGATACGTCCGGTTTGCTCATCCACAATCTTCACTTGATCATCCATCACCACATATTCTACATCTTTTTCAAACAAAGTGTAGGCTTTGAGCAACTGGTTCATCGTGTGCAATCGTTCGCTTTTGGCTGCATAATCTCTAAATAATGCATCTTTTTGTTTGGCTTTTTCAATTTCATCATCATCAGATTTGTCTATTTTGCCAATTTCTTCACTGATATTGGGCAATACAAAAAAGTCGGGGCTTGTATCTTTGGACAAAAAGTCGAGACCCTTGTCGGACAATTCGATTGAGTTATTTTTTTCATCGATAACAAAAAGCAATTCCTTATCAACTTCAGGCATTAACCTGTTGTTGTCTTGCATATAATGCGCTTCAGTTTTTTGCAACAAAGACTTGATACCCTCTTCACTCAAATATTTAATAAGGGCACTATTTTTGGGCAAGCCTCTAAAAACTCTTAAAAGATGGAATCCACCCTCTTTGGTATTTCCTTCGGCAATCAATTTTTTTGCTAATGCCAATTCTTTGAGCATATTTGATTTTTGTTGAAGGAATATTCTTTCGATATAAGGTTTGAGCTCGTTAAATTCATGGCGGTCACCTTGTTCAACGGGACCGGAAATAATCAAAGGCGTACGCGCATCATCGATCAAGACGGAATCGACCTCATCTACAATGGCGTAATTGTGCTCGCGTTGGACTAAATCATCCGAAGTATGTGCCATATTATCACGCAAATAGTCAAAGCCGAATTCATTATTCGTACCGTAAGTAATATCGGCATCATAAGCGCTTCTTCGTCCGGCAGTATTAGGTTGGTGTCTATCGATACAGTCCACACGCAAACCTAAGAATTCAAAAATAGGCGCCATCCAAGCCGCATCCCTTTTTGCCAAATAATCATTTACCGTAACCAAATGTGCACCGCGTCCGGGCAAAGCATTAAGGTACAAAGGTAATGTCGCTACCAAAGTTTTTCCTTCACCGGTCATCATCTCAGCTATTTTACCTTGGTGCAATACAATCCCTCCGAGAATCTGCACATCGTAATGTACCATATCCCAAACGACTTGTTTACCTTCAGCATTCCAAGAGTTTTTCCAGATGGTTTTTTCATCCTCTACTTGAATATAATCTCTTGTTGCAGAAAGCTCTCTGTCCAAAGGCGTAGTTGACACTTCAACACTTTCGTTATCTTTAAACCTGCGACTGGTCTCACGCACAACGGCAAAAGCTTCGGGGAGTATTTCGTTAAGAACTGTTTCTTCTACTTTATATATTTCATCCTCAATGGCATCAATTTGTTGATATAGGTCTTCTCTTGCCTCCAAGTCCGACTCTTTTGAAGCATTTTCTATCAAAGCATTTTGTTCTTCACGAAGTGCTTTGGTTGCTTCTTTAATTTTTGATCTGAATTCGTTTGTTTTATTGCGCAGTGCATCCGTAGAGATTGTTTGTAATTGTTCACTAAAACTATTGACTTTGTTTAACAAGGGTTGCATTGCCTTTACGTCTTTCGATTTTTTATCGCCGACAAAAACTTTTAACAGAGAACTTATTATATCCATTCTAAATTTATTTATTTGTTAATCATCTATTTACAACAAAAAAGTGCGTTTGTAAATCAAATGAAATATTTGTTAATTATAGATTTCAAAAATATAAAAAAAAAGTCTCTTTTGAGAGACTTTTTAGTATTTATTAACTTATTTGATTTAATATTCTTCTTCATCCCAAAGAAAATCCTCTTCGGTTGGATAATCCGGCCAAATATCTTGAATTACTTCAAAGACTTCCTCTTCTTCTTCAATTTCTTGAAGATTTTCTACCACTTCGAGTGGTGCACCGGTTCTGATAGCATAATCTATCAACTCATCTTTAGTTGCCGGCCAGGGGGCATCGCTTAAATAAGAAGCTAATTCTAATGTCCAATACATAGTGTGATTGTTTTTTTAAAGTTTGCAAAAATAATAAAAAAAATTTAATAATTAAATTATTTTGGTTTCCAAGGAATTTCCTCAGCTTGCAAATCCATAGACAATTTTCGTGCCAACACAAATAGATAATCTGACAATCTATTTAAGTATTTTAATATATCGGGAGATACGCCTTCTGCTTCATTAAGCAGGCTTGTTTTTCGTTCTGCTCTACGACAAACCGTCCTGCAAACATGACAAACAGACACATTTTCATTGCCTCCCGGAAGAATAAAATGAGTCATAGCCGGCAAAGTTTCTTCCATTTGATCTATTTTTTTTTCAAGAAAAAGGATATCCTGTTCATCTATACTTTTTATAGCCAATCTATCTTTGCCATTGGGTAGTTTTTCTTTAGATTTGTCTAAAGCTAAAAAAGAGCCCAAAACAAAAAGATTGTTTTGAATGGCAATTAACTCTTCGGTATAATTGTCAGAAATTTTGTCTCGCAACAAGCCGATAAAAGCATTTAGCTCATCAACCGTTCCATAAGCATCAATCTTAATATTGTGTTTGGCAACCCGTGTACCACCAATAAGAGCAGTTGTGGATTTATCACCGGTTTTAGTATAAATTTTCATAGTATATTATCAAATATATGGTGGTAAAATTAGACAATCCTAGACAGATATTAAACAAATAAAAAAATTATTTTTTTGAATTTGCTTCTCGAATATATTTCTGAAGTGCCATCGTCATTGAAGGGGTTTCCGGTGTCGGTGCCATGATATCAATGCGAATGCCTCTTTGATTGGCTGCTTCTATAGTTGATTTGCCATAAATAGCTATTCTAGTATCATTTTGTTTAAAATCAGGAAAGTTTTTGTATAAAGATTCTATACCTGATGGGCTATAAAACACCAAAATATCATAATAAACATTTTTTAATTCGGACAAATCGCTAATACAAGTTTTAAAAAAAGTTGCAGAATTCCAATTTATTCCAATTTCGTTTAATGCATTAGGGATTTCAGGTTTTAACTTATCAGAAGAAGGTAAAAGAAATCTACCTTCAGGAGTTTTGCTTATAATATTTGCCAAATCCGAAATGGTTTTGTTACCATAAGATATTTTTCTTTTTCTATATACAATGTATCTTTGTAAGTAGAGCGCAATTGCTTCGGACTGACAATAATAACGCATCGTACTGGGCACAGTATAACGCATTTCTTCGGCTAATCTAAAATAATGGTCAATGGCATTTCGACTGGTAAAAATAATAGCATCATACTCTGTAAGTGCTATTTTTTGCTTTCTGATATCCCTGGCAGTAGCACCTTCAACGTGAATAAAAGGCACAAAATCAATTTTTACTTTTTCCTTTTCGGCCAAAGCTATATAAGGGGAATTTTCGGAAGTCGGTTCGGGTTGAGAAACTAAAATTGTTTTTACTTTCTGCTTTTTTATAACTGTTTTTTCGCTCATAGAATATGAAAACTTATCCAATAAATGACAAACAAAATTGGCAAAATTTCTAATATGCAAAGGTACAAAAATATTTGATATGTTTTTAAATTA
>JANTGO010000082.1 GCA_024763015.1 Flavobacteriaceae bacterium | reverse complement strand
ATATACCACAGTTTTTACTGGAAAGCAGGTTTATCAGATGGAATTCGCTTCCTTTTTCCAATAGTTACCTTGTTTTACGGTTATAGTATCCGAGATAAGATGCCCTTGCTCGTTAAATTTATCGCTGTTTTTGTCGTGATAAATTTTATGGTGCAAATTGTCAATTACATCAATTGGCTCAGGGGTGTTGACCAATGGTTTTATTATACCACATACACCGGATATCGATACTATAATATGACAGCAGGTGTCCTTCGTGCCACCGGAATTGTGGTGTTTTTTGGTTTTTATGGTTTCCTTAACCTCATTGCGTACTTTATTCTGCGAAGGTATTATTTTGGCAAATATCGCAAGCTTATTCTTGGCATGGCGCTATTCTCATTTGTCGCCAGCATTTCGTATAAAACCTTTATGGCGTTTGCACTCATATTGATCTTTTATTTTTACAAGCAAATTTTAAAAATTTTTACCGCTTTACTATTAGTGTTGATTGGCACCTATCTATACGCGCCACAAATAATCCATAAACTTACCAATGATATTATTGGACGTATTCAAATGTATATTATTGGTGGACATACCGTTAGAACCCAATCATATAAAGTCATGTTTCAAAACATCATTCAAGGAAATTGGTTTGGAGAAGGTGTCGGTAGTTTTGGCGGTCCGGCTTCTACGGCATATCACTCGCCTTATTACGAGCAAATCGGGTTTGATTTTAATGATTTCCAATCTGCTTGGTTGCGACTGCCTACCACAGACACTTATTTGCCGCACGCGGTTGTAGAACTTGGAATCATCGGTAGTGTTTTATATTTTATAGTACTCATCATGCCCTTGTTGAGAAAAAAAATTCCGGCAATCGTTTTGATTATCTATGCCACTTTATTTTTTGATATGTTATTTTCATTTTCTTTAAATAATTTAGAATATTTGCTCTTTTCTTTCGTTTTTATTTATCCAATATATTGGTACGAAAATGTTTTAAAAAAGCAACATGAAACATAGGTTAATGATTATCAATAAATTGCAATAAGTTTTAAAAACAATACAAGCATTGATAGATGAAAAGAAATTACAAAAAGAAAAAAAATAAAGTATTGTTTTTGGGAAATACCTACGCTACCAACGAATATTATACCGGTGGCGCCATTGTGTTGGCAAAGGAATTATGGGAATATCTGTCAGAACAAGACGATATAGACATCACGCACAAACAATTGCGACATATTTGGAAAGCACCTTGGCAAATTTTTGATTATATCTGGTGGACGATAAAAGCGCCTTTTGTCTTTTGGAAATATGACATCATTAGTTTTCATGCTACACAAGATTTTATTTTTACAACAGCACCCTTCGTTTGGTTGTGGGCAAAATTACTAGGCAAAAAAATTAATTTTCACTTTTTTGGCACCGATTTTTACAAGCAACGCACCAAAATACACGAGTGGCTGATCAAAAAAACAATTTTGCAATCCGACCATCTTTTTATTGAAACAAAATATATTATTAAAAAATTAGCTGACGATGGTTTTCACAACAGTATTTGGTTGCCCAATGCGCGTAAAAAGTTACTAAATGAATGGCAGAAGAAGGAATTTGAACAAAAATTCGTGTTCATTTCAATGGTCAATCACACCAAAGGCATCGACGAAATTCTACAAATTACAAACCAATTACCGGACAACTATACATTTGATATTTACGGTCCTATAACCGCAAAAGATATTACAGCATCACAGCTAAACAAAGGGCGATGCCAATACAAAGGAATATTAAAAAGCGACGAAGTTCAAAAAGTTTTACAAGCGTATGATGTGCTGGTACTCCCCACACATTTCTCGGGAGAAGGTTATCCCGGTATTATCATCGAAGCATTTTCGGTTGGGAGACCCGTTATCTCAACCAAGTGGCGTGCCATACCGGAAATACTAAAACCGCAAAAAGATTCGTTAATGATTAAACCAAAAGACCAAAAAGAATTGCTAGAAGCCATCTTGTTTTTTAACAAAGATAATTATCCCAATTTTTCAAAAAATGCCTTTGACAGTTTTGAGCAATTTGATAAAGAAAAAGTTTTTAAAAAGATGTTGGAAACACTTGTAGCAACCGATTAACTATGACAGAACCAAAAGACACATCAAACAAGTTTCCCTATTTTTTTCCACCCGGAAAAACTTTGTTTACGGCCATGCTTGCCCTGATATTGCTATACAGCATCCAGTTTTTGTGGCATATTGGCGACGATTTTTTTCAAACAAATTACAACTGGAACAAAAAGAAAATTCTTAAAGAAATTACACCGGTTACAATCGATACTTTTTCTTATAATTTTTTACAAATCCAGACAAACAATAAATACAATCCTAACAATCAGCATAGTTATGAAGTAATTGACCAAGCGAACAAATATTATTTTCGCTATGAATTCAGCATAAAAGATCAAGGAAACATCCGTTTTTACGGATTGGAATGGCTGGCAGGACAACCCGATCATCTGGCACCGGATTCCAAACTAAACGAAGTAGATATTCCGCTGATTCAAAAAAACAAAATGACAGCTATCAGCTTAGGCGATGAATGGGTTTGCACCAACGATTCAAAATATTTCAGACGACATATTGCCCACCAAATTCCGCTAAACTTTATAGGCACCCGGCGCGATGTATTCAATTACCCCTTTGAAGGCAGCCCGGATACAAGTACAAATGATATTATTTCAAAACTCAAAAATATTCCAGCCACAGACAATCTTATTTTGTATTTTGACGGAAATCCGGCTGTAGAAAGCAAGGATGAAATCCTTAAAAACATAGAAAAAATTTACAAAATATTGTTGCAGAAAAAATGGAAACATATTTATTGGATAAATTTACCAAATACTGATAATCAAAAAATTAGCGAACTAAATTCACAGATTAACGAAAGCATCAAACAAAGGGGTTCAGACAAGATAGAAATCGTAAATGTATCTGATATTTTGCAACCCATCGCAAACTATCAATTACAAGACCACTGGCACCTCAACAAAGCCGGTTATGAAAAATTAGGCGACTATATCGCCCATCAAATCAAGATTAATGACTAAAGAATTACTCAAAAATAACAAAATTCAAATATTCTATTGGCTGATAGCAATGCTAGCCATCAGTTTGCCCTTCCCAGATTACAGTTTAAGTTCAAAAATGTTGGGGCTACTAGGAGTTTTTTGGCTTTTTTACAATTCTTTTAGCGGCAAAAAAAAGAACCTCCTTCAAAATAAATGGGCTTTTTTGGCAGTAAGTATTACGTTTTTCTTGGCCTTAATCGGACTTTTATATACCGATTCATTTTCCGGCGCCCTCATCGCATTAAAGCACAAAGTACTATTATTTGTCATTCCATTAATCATTTTTTCGACCCGTTTACATCGCAAAACAGCGCTTTTTGAATTGCAGTATTTTAGTTATGCTGTGGTTTTAACTTCCCTATTTTCACTGATAAAAGGTTGGTATTTCAAGGCGAATTATCTGGGTGATTATTTATATTACGACAAATTCAGTATGCTGATTCAAAAACACACCACCTACTATGCCCTATTTGTTGTGTTGGCATTGTTGTTCTATTTATATGATTTTCTCAAAATACATCAACATCGATTTTTAGACTTTTTTTCCGGCATATTTCTGATTTACATCCTATACATTTTGAGCAATCGCATTAGTTTGGTAGCTTTGGGCATTGGTGGAATCATTCTGGGTGTCGCCTACTCCAAAGGCAAACAAAAATGGCTTGTCATTGTGGCATTTCCGCTTCTTGCCTACCTGCTATTTACCAGTCCGCATTTTGTCAAAAGATTTAAACCCGATGTTATCCATAAAGAAAAAGTTAATGATTTCAAAATTAGGGAGTTGCATTGGAAATCTGTCTATGAGAGTATTCTTCACAAACATCCTTTAATCGGCATTGGCACAGGTGGAAATCGCCAATATTTATACCAAAGATATAAGCATTACGGCTTAACGGCTGCTTATGACGAAAAGTATAACGCGCACAACCAGTTTTTAGAAACCGCTCTTGCTTTTGGTTGGTTGGGTTTGTTGCTCTTTATTTTTTCACTGGTCTATATGTTTTGGATATTTATTCGAGAAAAAGACTTTTTGGCAATTAGCATTTTTGCAAGTCTGCTTGTGTTTATGATGACCGAATCTATTCTTCAAAGACAAAGTGGTTTGATAGTCTTTGCGCTGTTTATAAGTCTATTTTTGTATCGGGATTTACAAAAATCCGAAGCAAAATAAAATTATGAAGGATAACTTTACACCACCCATTAAAGAAAGGACAACCAAAGAATTACTCAATATTGTAGGCGCGCCTGAGAAATGGAATCCAAATGCAGTCAAACTTGCAAGCGACGAATTGGTCAAACGGAAAGTTGATTCAAAGAAAATTAAAACCGCAAAATATCTGTCTAAAAAAGGGATAGAATCAGAAAGCAAATAGATGCAAATGAGGGCTATCATATTTTTGACCCGTTTTATACCCTAATCGAGCTTACACTTTCATGGGAATTAAAAAAAGACGGGTATCTAAAAAAGGCAAAACAACAAAAATACTTCCGAATTGGAATCTTAATATTAATTTTGATTTATGTTGTTTACAGCGTTTTCAAATTAAAATTTCAGAATGCCTGACATAAATTCTTTTTATTTTTTTTCTGTGTTAAAAATTTAAAAGGTCGCCCCGAAGGGGCTCATTATCTTTTATTATTTTATGCTACAAACAGGTTGCTCCTACGGAGCTTATATTTAGCATATGTCTTATTAATTATCCTTTATGACTTCAGAATTTGTAGTCACCTTAATTCCCTAAGACTCAATTATTCTGAGCATATTAGACCGAGATAAATGAATTGGATGAAATAAAAAAGCCTACAACAATTCCAACAAATCCATTTTCTTTTCGTGGTATTCCGCTTCGTTGATGAGTTCCATTTCAAAGAGCTCTTTTAGTTTTTTGAGTTTGTCAACGATATTGCTTTCGGTATGCGCTTGTACATTATCAACCACTTCTTCATTAGCAGCAGCTTCGTATTTGACCATTTCAATAGCTTCGTGGTCTATATTTTTACTTTCAAGCGACATTTCGCAATGATATTCATTTTTAAAGAAATCGTCTAACTCGTCTGCTTTAAGCACCAAATCCTTTAAATATTTTTTAATTTCATCCTTGTATTCAGAGTAAATATCCGACAAATGTGTGCGATAGGAAACAAAAATTTTATTCTTAAAAATTGCCAATTCATAAGGCGGTACGGGATTGGAATTGATATAGGTCAGCAAGCCGTCCAAATTGCCTTTGGGCAACTGATTTAAGGGTGAAGTAGCAAACAAGTAATTGTTGTTGCTTGTGGTAAAAATTCTTACCAAAGCCGAACCTTGATGAAACTCCCAATAGTCGCGACCGGCACGACACAACACAGGATTTTGCCCAATTTCCTGTAAAGCTTCTTCGGTAAAAACAGCAAAATGAGATTTTTCAAATTCCTCAAACACCGACGGATTGATATTCGCACCGCAATAGGGACAAAATTCCGTTTCTTCATCGATGTAATTATCACACGAATTACATTTTAACCTGTATTGAGCATCGTTGAATGTATAATCGTTTATCTCCTTGATGACATCTGTAAATTTAATGCCGAAACCCACATTGTCCGCTTGGGTAAATTTAGAAGTAGTAACCGCAATCAAGTAACCATCTTTGTCGAGCATAGGACCACCGGAATTACCCGGATTGACTGCCGCATCGGTTTGAATATATTCCCTGCCGTTCATCGGCTGACTAACCGATGAAATAATCCCTTCGGTTACGGTAAAAGGCATTCCAAACGGAAAGCCGTTGATATATACTTTTTGCATATTTTCCACTTGCATCGAAGCATCAATCTTAATAGTCCCCGGCTTGGAAAGCAAATCTTTGACCTGCAAAAAAGCCAAGTCAACTTCGGGATTGACCATCACGACATTTGCCAAATAACGGTTCATATTGTGGTCTTCTACCGCTACGGTTTTACTGCCTTCTACTACGTGGTAATTGGTAATCATAAAATCGTGTCCGGCTACTTTAAATCCGGTACCGCTTCCGCCGGCTGTTATAATTTTATATATGGAATTTTTTATCTTATTCATGTGTTTATTATTTTATTTCATTTTCTTACTGGTAACACATGTAACCACCTTCATCATATCTCTACGTGTAAAGAAAATTATACATGGTGATTTCATTATTTTAGTATTTATTCGGATGGCTTTTTTATTGTGAATGATTTAACCAAACAGTTTTGAAAAAAAACCTTTTTCCTTATCCTTTTTATCATCATCTTGCGCTTGGTTTACCTCATCATTGTACATGGTATAATAAACTTTGACAAGTTTTGGCGCTGCTTCTTCGGGTTTCAAGCCCGAGACTTCTTCCAACACATTATAAATCATCTGCTTGTAACTATCTTCCAAATTGTAATCGTAAATCAATCGTAAGAACAATGATTGCAAGAAAGAAGAAAGGTTGAAATAATTTTCGTTTTTTTCGTCTTTTTGAACGCTTTCCATGCTTTTTTTCAAACGATCGCTAATAATTTGTGGATTGCTACGCCTCCGCAACGAGATAAACTGCTGTGCATGGTAAAAATTTTTCATTATCTCTTCTCTGGATTTATCCAAGAGCTTTTTCATAAAATTAGTAGCCTTATCCACTCTATGTTTGAAATCGACATCGGTATCAGTCATCAGCGAAATAATACTGATTAAATCGGAACGCAACTTACCGTGTACATAAGGCATATTGGAGATTTTTAAAAATGAAATATACAATATATCCCAGATATAACCATCCAAACGCTTTTCTCTGTATAAAGCCGAAAGGTCTTTGTAGTCTTCGAAAATATCGGAAATCTGTTGCCAAACAATATCTTTTTCTTCTTGTGTAAAGGGTGTGTAGTTGGGTGCATTGTTAAATTCCGCCTTATATTTTTCTATAAACTCATCGTCGTATTTATCGGCATAAATCGCCACATTTTGCAAAACATCATATACTTTATTGGGCTGTGCAATGACGGTACGTGTTTGGTATTCAAAGCAAAGTTTATCGTCTTTTAAATGTATTTGCTCCAATCGCAGTGGGGTAAAATTTACCTCAGCAACACGGCGCAACAAAGCTACTCGGTTGGTGTCATCCGTGATTTTTAAAAAGGGCGCTTTGATGCTAAATAATTCATCGGTCAGCTTTATATGAATTTCGGCAGAGCCTTGCATCTGCACTATATCGATATCAGCTTGTTCATCTTGGTCTTTTATTAAGTTGGGATTGATGTAGTTGATGATATGATGCACCGAGGCTTTATATTTTTGATCGTCAAAAGCTTCAACCGCTTTGTCCCAATCATCGACATTGCTAATAGGATCTTCAATTTTGGCAATCGGTCGTACAAATCTGGGCAGAATGTTTTCCATAGAATTAATTTTAGTTTGTAAAGATAGGAATATTAGAGGGCTACACCAAAATTTTCAGTATAATAAGTACTTATTTTCGGCTAAACAAAGCATATTTAAGAATGACATATAAAGCACGCATCCCGTCTTTCCAATTTATTTTTTTACCTTCTTCATAGGTTCTGCCGTAATATGAAATACCTACTTCATAAATGCGAATTTTGGGTATTCGGGCTATTTTGGCGGTTACTTCGGGTTCAAAACCGAAACGTTTCTCGTGTAAATCCAAAGATTTCAAAATTTTGGCATCAAAAAGTTTGTAGCAGGTTTCCATATCGCTCAAATTCAGATTAGTAAACATATTAGACAATCCGGTCAGCCATCTGTTGCCGATACTATGCCAATAAAACAAAATACGGTGTGGATGACCACCCATAAAACGCGAGCCGTAAACCACGTCAGCAAATCCGTTAAGCACGGGTTCTAACAACAACTTATATTCCTTCGGATCATATTCTAAATCAGCATCTTGTATGATGATGTAATCACCGGTTGCCATATCAATTCCCTTGTGAATAGCAGCGCCTTTTCCTTGGTTTTTACGCTGTTTATAATAATGAATATCCAATGGTGAAGATGCCATATAATCTTGAAGCACGTTTTGCATTTGGTCGGTAGAAGCATCATCGATGATTAACATCTCCTTTTCCATATTGTCCGGCAACTTAACAGAAGCTATTTTGTCCAAAATCAGATGAATGGTTGGCGCTTCGTTATAAGCGGGCATAATAATGGAAAGTTTTTTTGGCATTTATAAGAATTTTAAACAAATATACATCATTTTTTTGGCAACAAAGCCTCGCAATAGCCTCAAAAAAATCAAAAATAATTTCATACTTTCGTAAAAAAATATTTTGGGACAAAAAATCAAACTTTTTGATACAAATATCGACAATCTCAGTGTTAAAGAAACCATTGATTTTGTAAAAAAAACAATCGCGGACAAAAAACAAATTCACGAACAAGGCGTCAATGCTTATAAAATTGTGGCTATGCAGTCGGATGCAGGTTTGCGCAAAAGTGTACAACAAGCTGATCTAATCCAAGCAGATGGTCAAGCGGTTATTTGGGCAAGTAAAATACTGGGAAGACCTTTAAAAGAACGCATTGCCGGTATAGATTTGATGCAAGATTTGGTCGAAATGGCTCACGAAAACAACTACAAAATTTTCTTTTTTGGCGCCCGTGAAGAAGTCGTTAAAAAAGTAGTGGAAAATTATTCTAAAAAATATGATGCCAACCTGATTGCCGGCTACCGAAACGGTTATTTTAACAAGGATGACGAAGCAAAAATTGCCCGCCAAATATCGGATAGTCAGGCACAGCTACTCTTTGTAGGTATAAGTTCGCCTATGCAGGAATTCTTCTTAGACCATTATAGAAATATGTTTCCAAACGTTTATTTTATGATGGGTGTCGGCGGTAGTTTTGACGTCATATCCGGCAAGGTAAAGCGTGCCCCAAAATGGATGCAAAAATCAGGTTTGGAATGGTTTTTTCGCTTTTTACAAGAACCCGGGCGTATGTGGAAACGCTACTTGGTAACCAATTCAAAATTTATTTGGTTGGTTGTTAAAAAACGAATAAGTGGTTGTAATTCTTAGCCTTATTTATATTTTTTTAAAACGGATGCAATGCTATCCCAATAGGCATCTCCAAAAAGATTGGCATGTACCAATAGTGGATATAATTGCGCAATTGCCACACGTGCTTGCCAGCCTTTCTCCAAGGGAAATAATGATTGATAAATCTCAAAAATTTTATCATCAAAACCACCAAATAATCGCATCATTGCCAAATCCATTTCGCGATGCCCATAGTAAATTGCCGGATCAAAAACAACGGCTTTACCTTGTAAGTTATAAAAATAATTTCCCTTCCACAAATCGCCATGAAGCAAAGCCGGCGGCTCATTTGGAAAAATCTCAGGCAATTTTGCAAACAGCTTATCAAAAGATTTTAAAATATCACTAGGCACTTTTGACTGCTGTTTTGCTATATCGAGTTGAAACTGCAAACGGTTTTCAATATAAAAATCAGTCCAATCTTTTTTTGGAGCATTTTTCTGAGGCAATTCGCCTATAAAATTATCAAAATTTAAACCAAATTCCGCCTGTGTGGTTTGATGTAGTTTTGCCAAATTTTGTGCAAAATCCTCGGCATTGGACGTATCTTGCAAGGTCAAAATAAATGATGTTAACAAATAGCTTTGCGACTCAAAAACACCGGTTTGATTAATCTTAGGAATCACAAACGAATTTGTATCAGCTAGTATTTTTAAGGATGTCGCTTCCGTTTGAAACATTTTGAGCTTATCCGCCATATTTATCTTGATGAAATAATCAGAATCTGTCATCGCCAATCTATAAGCTTCATTGATATCACCACCATAGATTTTTTCATAAGCCCTTAGTTTGGATGGCTTGTTTTCAATCTCTGAGCAAACGGATTCAAGATGTCGGATAAATTCTGTGTGCAACATAAAAGGATATATAAAATATATATGCAAATATAGGAATATGCCTTCTTTTAAACAAGTAAAAAGATGTTAACAACTTGTTTGTAAGTTATTTTTTCAGTTTTAAAACTTGATTAAATTCTTATTACCTTGTGCAAACAACAACTTAAGGATTATGAATTTTACAACGACAGTCAGTATACTGATACTGAGTCTTTTTGTGCAATTGCAAATAGGCAACAAAGCATTTGCGAATCAAGCAAAACATTCGATTATTAGCTTGAACCTATATGACTCTCCCCCCGATTTTGTCAGTTTGTTGCAAATAGAAAATTACAGTTTACTTAAAAATGCACATGTTTTTCCACTTGCTATCGATACGCATCTAGACATTGATTTGGCTGAATATGGCAATTACGAAATATATCTTTTTGATAAAAACGGGCGAAAAATTTTCAAAAGAAAAATTCACAACAACATTCAAACAAGTTTTGATTTAAACAATTTAGAAAGCGGTCATTATCTCTTGTATATCATTGACAGAATCCACAAACAAGCTGCCAATTTTAATATTGAAAAAAAATAGGGTTTTACCTTAAAAATTATTTAAAAAAACAGGGTTTTTCATCTTGACTTAACGTCTGCAATCATCT
>JANTGO010000081.1 GCA_024763015.1 Flavobacteriaceae bacterium | reverse complement strand
GCTGATGAAAAGCTCCGTAGGAGCAATAAATAAAAAAAAATCAAATACTAAACAAATTGAACAAATATCAGGAAATGAACTTCAAAATACCTGATTTTTAAATAATTAAGATGCTTAAAATTTCTTTACAAAATAGAATTATGCCAGAATGTCAGTTTAACATTTTTGGTATTTTTTTTGAGAATATAAAAAACACAATTAAAAAATAAATTGCTATGAATAAAGGACAAATAAACATATCAACAGAAAATATTTTTCCAATCATCAAAAAATTTCTGTATTCGGATCACGAAATATTTTTACGTGAATTGATTTCAAATGCAACGGATGCTACGCTAAAACTCAAACACTTATTTAGTATAGGCGAAGCCAAAGGGACTTACGGCAGTCCTATTATTGAAATTAAAATAGACAAAGAAAACAAAACGCTTCACATTATAGACCAAGGCATTGGTATGACCGAAGAGGAAGTCAATAAATATATCAATGAAGTCGCTTTTTCGGGTGCCGAAGAGTTCTTAAAAAAATATGAAGACAAAATCGAAGATACTGGCATTATCGGACACTTCGGACTTGGATTTTATTCCGCCTTCATGGTTGCAGACAAAGTAGAAATTATTACCAAATCTTATAAAGAAAATGCACCTGCCGTACACTGGACTTGTGATGGAAGCCCTGAATTTACCATAGAAAAAGCCGACAAAAAGGAAAGAGGAACAGAAATCATCTTACATATAAGTGAAGAAGACAAAGAATTTTTGGATGAAGGACGCATCAACGAGTTGTTGTTAAAATACAACCGTTTTATGCCTATTCCCATAAAACACGGTACAAGAGAAGAAATAAAAACCGATGATAATGGCAAGGAAGAAAAAATAATTGTCGATAATATCATCAACAATCCAAATCCGGCTTGGACAAAAAAACCTAGCGAATTAACCGAACAGGACTACAAAGATTTCTATCACGAATTGTACCCTACACAGTTTGACGAGCCCTTATTTCATATTCATTTGAATGTTGATTACCCTTTTCATTTGACAGGAATTTTGTATTTTCCAAAATTGACAACCAATTTGGACAATCAACAAAACAAGATACAACTCTATCAAAATCAAGTATTTGTAACCGATAACGTCGAAGGAATTGTCCCCGACTTTTTAAGATTGCTACGTGGCGTCATCGACTCGCCAGACATTCCCCTAAATGTATCACGCTCCTACTTACAATCAGATGCAGCGGTTAAGAAAATATCAGGACATATTACCAAAAAAGTAGCTGACAAACTCAATAAACTATTCAAAGATAACCGCGAAGACTTTGAAAAGAAATGGAATGATATCAAATTGATTATCGAATATGGAATGCTTACGGAGGATAAATTCTACAAAAAAGCCCAAGAATTTGCCCTCTATCCTACAGTTGATAATAAATATTTCACTTTTAGCGAGCTAAAAGAGCAAACAAAAGAATTGCAAACCGATAAAGATGGTAATTTGGTACTGCTTTATGCTTCGGATAAAGACCAGCAACATACATTTATAGAAAATGCCAAAAACAAAGGCTACCAAGTACTTTTGTTGGATACACCCATCATTCCCCATTTGCTTCAAAAATTGGAAATGGAGAATGAAAAAGTCAAGTTTGCCCGTGTCGATGCTGACAGTATTGACAATCTTATCAAAAAAGAAATTGAAAGAACCTCAATACTAAGCAAAGAAGAACAGGAGAAATTAGAAAAAATTATCAAAGAAAATGTACCTGAAGAACAATACAGCGTTCAACTGGAAGCATTAGATACAGACACAATGCCCTTCTTAATTACGCGTCCCGAGTTTATGCGTAGATATAAAGAAATGAGCATGACCGGTGGTATGCCGGGACTAAACGATCTCCCTGATAGCTTTAATTTAGTCGTCAATACCAATCATCCTTTGATGGAAAAAATATTAAAAGCCAAAAAAAATAAAGAAAAATACATCCAACAAGCACTTGATTTGGCAAAATTATCTCAAAACATCTTAACCGGTAAGGAATTAACCGGGTTTATTAAAAGGAGTTTTGATTTGATGTAATTTGAAGTAAAAAAAGACAGAAAGCCGAAAAATCATCAAATTTTTCGGTTTTTTTTATTTAATAAATACTAAATTTGCATATACATCAATTAAAAATTATTCTATGAATAAAGAGCAAGCCCTAAAATCACTCCACGAAAAAGGATATTTGGATATACCTATTGACAAAAATATCGATTTGATTGCAGAAATCAATCGTTTGCGAAAAGAAAAAAATGTAGTGATTTTAGCCCATTATTATCAAGTAGCCGAAATACAAGATTTGGCAGATTTTGTTGGAGACAGTTTAGCTTTGGCACAAAAAGCTGCAAAAACAGAAGCCGATATGATTCTTTTTGCCGGTGTTCATTTTATGGCAGAAACAGCCAAAATTCTAAATCCTGATAAAAAAGTATTGCTACCCGATTTGCTGGCAGGTTGTAGTTTAGCCGAATCTGCACCAAAGGAAGAGTTTGAAACCTTTAAAAAAGAACATCCCGATCATATTGTCATATCTTATGTAAATACTTCTGCTGATATCAAGGCGCTTACAGATATTGTTTGCACATCATCTAATGCAGAAAAAATTGTAAATTCTATTCCAAAAAATCAAAAAATAATATTTGCGCCGGATAGAAATCTAGGCAGTTACCTCATCAAAAAAACCGGTAGAGATATGCTTTTATGGAATGGTGCTTGCACGGTTCACGAAGAGTTTTCGCTGGAAAAAATAAAAGCTTTACAGAAACAATATCCAAAAGCAAAGTTTATTGCACATCCCGAGTCTAGAGATTATATTTTGGATTTAGCAGATTATATCGGCTCTACCTCCGGGCTTCTAAATTATGTCAAAAATTCGGATGCACAAGAATTTATCGTAGCAACCGAAAGTGGTATTTTACATAAAATGACACAAATAGCCCCTGACAAAACTTTGATTCCTGCCCCACCGGTAGACGATGACAATGCTTGTGCTTGCACAGAATGCCCTTATATGAAAAGAAATACTTTAGAAAAAATATACCTCGCCCTGAAATATGAATTACCCGAAGTGAAAGTAGAAAAAGAACTGGCAGAAAAAGCACTGGTCAGCATTCAACGAATGTTAGAATTATCTTAAACTAATTATAATATTACATACTTTTATGCTTCCTGTTCAGCATAAAAAATGTGTTTATTGAAAACAAATTTATGAAACCACCATATATAATTCTCTTTGCACACAAAGATATGATTACGGTGCTTACATATTTTACCAAAAAAATAGAATTATAAACATATGAAAGTAAAAAGTGATTTCCTCGTGATAGGTTCCGGAATAGCCGGACTCTCATTTGCCATAAAAATAGCAAATAAATTTCCCGATAAAAAAGTGTCCATCATCACCAAAGGCACCAAAGAAGAATCCAATACCAAATATGCCCAAGGTGGTATTGCAACGGTTTACGATTTACTAAATGACTCCTATGAAGAACACATACATGACACACTGGTTGCCGGTGATGGCTTATGCAACAAAGATGTCGTAAAAATGGTTATTACCGAAGCACACAATAGAGTTGATGAATTGTTTCAATGGGGCGTCGATTTTGATAAAAAGAATAATGGAGAATATGATTTAGGAAAAGAAGGCGGTCATTCAAAAAACCGTATTTTTCATCATAAAGACATTACAGGTTTTGAAATTGAGCATTCTTTGCTCAAAATTGTTATGCAAATACCCAATATAGATTTTTATGATTTTCATTTTGCCATTGATCTCATTACCGAACACCAAGTTTATGGCAACATAACTGCTTTAGATGATAGAAAAACGGCATTTGGCGCTTATGTTTTAGACGAGAAAACCGGTGATGTAAAAACATTTACCGCTAAATACACGATGTTGGCAACCGGTGGTAGCGGACAAGTTTATGAAACGACAACCAATCCTTTTGTAGCAACAGGAGACGGTGTGGGAATGGCTTACCGTGCAAAAGCAAAATTAGCGGATTTAGAATTTATCCAATTTCATCCGACTGCTTTATACAACCCTGGAGAAAGTCCTGCTTTTCTTATTTCGGAAGCCGTTAGAGGTTTTGGCGCCTATTTGCGCAACCATTCAGGAGAAAGATTTATGAAAAAATACGATGATCGGTTGGAATTAGCACCTCGCGATATCGTAGCGCGTTCCATAGATACGGAAATGAAATTAGAAGGAAAGAAAAACATGTTTTTAGATGTTACACACCTTGACTATGAGGCTTTTATAAAACATTTTCCCAATATCACCAAAAAATGCAGCAGCCTGAACATCGATATTCGAAAAGATTATATTCCTATAGCTCCGGCAGCACATTATATGATGGGTGGCGTTGTCGTCGATAAACAAGGACAAACATCTATCAAGCATTTATTTGCCAGTGGTGAAGTGAGCAGAACCGGACTACATGGTGCTAATAGATTGGCATCCAACTCATTATTAGAAGCACTTGTTTTTTCACATCATGCCAGTGAAGAAATTTACAAGACTTATGACAAGCAATATCAACTCCCTTCCATACCCGAATGGATTGATACTTCCACCGATAGAAATATGGAAAAAATATTGATTAATCACGACCGCAACGAAGTAAAAACCATTATGAGTAATTATGTGGGTATCGTCAGGTCTAATGAACGGCTGCTACGTGCTTTAAGACGTTTATATGTATTGTATGAAGACAACAAAAGATTGTACGACCACTCGGAATTGACCAGCGATATGTTAGAATTACGTAACCTGATTACCACGGCTTATCTCATTGTCGATTTTTCAAAGAAAAGAAAAGAAAACAAAGGTGGTTTTTACAGCAAAGATTTTGATTAATACTATTTTTTTCGATATAATTATAAATCGTAATTTGTACGTGTAGATACATTGCGGCGCAACGTCTCTGCGGGTGCGATATTTATAAATTTTTCAAAATTAAACACAAAAAAATGCCGAAAGCGTTGCTTTCGGCATTTTATATTCTTAATATCTATTCTTAATATCGCATCACCAAGGCATTGATATTCATTCCGGCACCAACAGAAGCCAACATAATCAAATCACCTTTATTTAATGACTGATTTTCTAATTTTCCACTTCTCACCAAATCCAACAAAGTAGGAATGGTGGCAACCGAACTGTTACCCAATTTATTAATGCTCATTGGCATGATATCTTTTGGCATTTGTTTTTTATACAGACGATAAAAACGTCTAACGATTTGTTCATCCATTTTTTCATTGGCTTGATGAATAAATACCTTTTTGATATCATCGATTTCATAGCCACTTTCATCTAAAGCCGCTTTCATAGCTGCAGGCACTTCAGTTAGAGCATATTCATAAATCTTGTGTCCCTGCATTCTAATGAACTTTGCTTTTTGATTGTAATCCAAGTTAAATGACCTATCATTGTACAACAATTCTGCTTGAGGATGTGCATGCGAAACGGTTTTGTATGACAATATACCTGCTCCATCTTGCTCTGCATTCAATTTTACAATCACAACACCAGCGCCATCAGCAAAAATCATCGCATCACGATCATATACGTCTATGACTCTCGATAATGCTTCTACTCCTACAATCATGGCATACTTTGCATCTCCTGATTTCATGAATTGATTAGCCATAATCAAGGCTTGCAACCAGCCCGGACAACCAAAAATGACATCAAAAGCAATTGCTTTGGGATTTGCCAACTTCAATCCATGTTTAATACGTGATGCAACTGCCGGCATAAAATCTGAAAAATAACTACCTTTCTCAACATCGCCAAAGTTTGTTGCCGCAATGACATAATCTAAATCATCCGGATTGATACCTGAATCATCTAGGGCACGTTGTGCTGCAATAATGGCCATATCCGAAGCGACCATATCATCATCGATCCATCTTCTTTCTTCAATATTGGTTATCGCTTTAAACTTTTCGATAATAACCTCATTAGGCGTATCTATTTTGTTATGATTGGCATCATAAAAATCCCAATCTAAAAAATGGGCATTTGGAATAACATTTTTTGGAATGTAACTCCCAATACCAATAATTTCTGCTTTTAATTTTGACATAATTAAATATTTTTCAAGTTGCGAAATTACATAAAAATCTTACAACTGCAAATTCACAGCTATTTTTTAATTTTTTTTAAAGAAAAGTTTGTGCGAAATATTCTTATTTATATGATTCTATTGGGTCACAAGTACAATGCAAATTCCTGTCGCCAAAAGCATCATCAATACGGCTTATACTAGGCCAAAACTTGTTGTCTTTGATATAATCAAGTGGAAATGCTGCTTGTTTGCGCGTGTATTTATGAAACCAAACATCTGCTGTTAGTACCTCTTGTGTATGTGGTGCATTTTTAAGCAAATTATCCGTATCCTCAGGGCTAATCGCTTGAATTTCATTCCAAATACTAATCATCGCATCTGCAAATCTATCCAATTCTACTTTTCCCTCACTTTCTGTAGGTTCTATCATCAAAGTATCATGTACCGGAAACGAAACCGTTGGTGCGTGATAGCCATAATCCATCAAACGCTTGGCAATATCACCAACACTCACATCATGGGATTTAAACTGTCTGCAATCAGCAATAAACTCATGTGCCGCACGACCTCTTTCTCCTGTATATAAAACGGGATAGTAATCTTTGAGGAGCGCTTCTAAATAATTGGCATTTAATATTGCATATTCCGTTGATTTTTTTAGACCTTCCGCTCCTGACATTCTGATATAGGCATAAGAAATCAGACTAACCAAAATGGAGCCAAATGGTGCAGCAGCCACCGCACTTCCTTTGCTACCACCTGTTTTAACCAAGGGGTGAGACGGTAAAAACTCAGCCAAATGTTGCTTGGCAGCTATCGGACCAACACCCGGACCGCCACCACCATGTGGTATGGCAAATGTTTTATGCAAATTGAGATGACAAATATCTGCTCCAATCGTTGCCGGATTGGTCAAACCTACTTGGGCATTCATATTGGCACCATCCATATAGACTTGTCCGCCGTTTTCGTGAATAATTTGTGTCATTTCTTTAATAGCCGACTCAAAAACGCCATGTGTAGAAGGGTATGTAACCATAAATACAGACAAAACGTCTTTGTATTGAATGGCTTTTTCGCGTAAATCATCTACGTCTATATTGCCTTCATCAGTTGTTTTAATTACAATAACTTTATGACCTGCCATCACAGCTGATGCCGGATTGGTACCATGCGCAGAAGCCGGTATCAAAGCAATATTTCGTTGGGCTTCTCCTCTGCTTTCGTGATATTTTTTTATCGTTAGCAATCCGGCATATTCACCAGCTGCGCCCGAATTGGGTTGTAAACTCACCGCATCAAAACCGGTAATGACTTTTAAATCGTTTTGCAAATTTTTGATGACTTCGGCATAGCCTTCCGCCTGATTTAAAGGAACAAAAGGATGTAAACTATTCCATTGTTGCCAACTAATCGGGAACATTTCGCTTGCTGCATTTAATTTCATGGTACAAGAACCCAGCGGAATCATCGAATGGGTTAAGGAAATATCTCTGCATTCTAATTTCTTGATATAACGCATCATTTCCGTTTCGGATTGGTAGCTGTTAAACACCTCTTGTTGCATAAAATCATCTTGTCGTAACAGATGATCGGGAATGATTTGTTGATCATTATCAAAAAGCTCTGTTTGATCCGTAAAAATACTAATGATGTTTTTTAAATCCTCATCAGTGGTATTTTCATCAACAGAAATCCCTACTTTGTCATCGCCAAAAAAGTAGTTCAGATTGATAGCTTTTGCTTCTGCTTTGCTACGAATAGCAGCTGCATCCGCTTTGACCAAAATACTGTCAAAAAACACCTCATGTAATTGTTCATAACCGGCATTTTTAAGTGCTTGGTTTAGTTTTTTTGCTTGCTCATGCGTTTGTTTTGCAATCTCTTTTAAGCCATTTGGTCCGTGATAAACAGCATACATTCCTGATAAAACAGCCAATAAAACTTGAGCAGTACAAATATTAGAAGTAGCTTTATCCCTTTTGATATGTTGTTCACGTGTTTGCAAAGCCATTCGCAAAGCCGGTTTGCCTTGAGCATCGATAGAAACCCCAATAATTCTTCCCGGAACATAACGTTTATAATCTTCTCTTGTAGCAAAATATCCTGCATGAGGACCGCCGTAAGACATAGGCAAACCAAAACGTTGAGTGCTGCCAAATACAACATCGGCACCCCATTGTCCGGGTGGTTTTAATAAGGTTAATGCCAACAAATCAGCCCCAACGGCAACTTTGACATTGGCATCGTGGGCTTTTTCTACAAAAGACTCAAAATCGACAATCTTTCCGTGTTTCATAGGATATTGCACCAAAGCGCCAAAGAAACTATCGTCAAATGTTATTTGTGAATAAATACCTTTTACGATTTCAATTCCCAAAGTTTTTGCACGTGTTTCGAGTACGGCTATGGTTTGCGGCAGCACATTTACCCCTACAAAAAACTTATTGACGCCTGCTTTTTTTTGCTTTCTGTCGCGTAGGTTAAAAAACATACCCATTGCTTCGGCACCGGCAGTAGCTTCGTCTAGCAAAGAAGCGTTGGCAAGTTCCATTCCGGTGATTTCCGTGAGCATGGTTTGATAATTCAACAAAGCTTCTAATCGTCCCTGAGAAATTTCTGCTTGATAAGGTGTGTATGAGGTGTACCAACTGGGATTTTCTAAGATATTTCTTTGGATAACGCCGGGCATTGTTGTGTTGTAGTAGCCCATCCCGATGTAGGAATGAAACATTTTATTTTTATCTGCCAAATGTTGAATATGTTCGGCAAATTCCTGTTCGCTCATCGCCGGAGGCAATTTCATTTCTTCTTTGAGGCGTATATTATCGGGAATTGTTTCAAAGATAAGTTGTTCAATACTATCGACACCAATTGTTTTTAACATCTCGGGCACTTCGTTTTCTCTAGGACCAAGATGTCTATATATAAATGCGTTCATTTTCATTAAAATTTAATGTATAAAGAGACGCTATAAAAACGTCTCTTATGATTCATATTTCTTATTTGCCAAATTTGTTTGCTGTTTTTTCTACAATTTTAATAATCAAATCGCGGGCTTTTTCCATAGAAGGCACCGGAACAAATTCGTAAGGACCATGGAAATTTAAGCCACCTGCAAAAATATTGGGACAAGGCAAACCTTTAAAAGATAATTGCGCCCCATCCGTACCGCCTCGAATGGCCTTAATCAATGGTTTTATGCCCATTTCTTTCATAGATTCCTCTACAATATCGACAATATGTTTAACAGGCTCAACTTTTTCGCGCATGTTATAATATTGATCCTTTAATTCTAGGTCAACGGTTCCTTCGCCATATTTTTTGTTAATATCGTCTGCCACTTTTTTGAAAAACACTTTTCTGTCTTCAAACTTTTTACGATCGTGATCCCTGATGATATAATTGAGTTCGGTTAATTCCACATCCCCCTTCATATTGTGCAAGTGGTAAAAACCCTCATAAGCTTCCGTCGTTTCGGGTGTTTCATTTTTGGGAAATTGTTGAATAAAATCTGCTGCAATCAGCATGGAATTTATCATTTTATCCTTTGCATAACCGGGATGCACACTTTTACCATTTATTTTTACTTTGGCACCGGCGGCATTAAAATTCTCATACTCCAACTCTCCTACTACAGAGCCATCCATTGTATAAGCCCAATCGGCACCAAATTTTTCTACGTTAAATTTGTCAGCTCCCATTCCAATTTCTTCATCGGGATTGAAACCAACACGAATCTTTCCATGTTTGATTTCGGGATGTTTAATCAGATAATCCATAGCATCCATAATCTCTGCAACACCGGCTTTATCATCGGCGCCCAACAAGGTATTGCCATCGGTGTGGATAAGGTTTTGACCGACATATTTTTTTAGTTCAGGGAAATATGAAGGCGACAAAATCAATCCTTTCTCTTTGTTTAAGACGATATCACCGCCATCGTAACTGTCGATAAATTGTGGGTTTACATTGGTACCGCTATAATCGGGTGCGGTATCAAAATGGGCAATAAAACCAATGGTTGGCACTTCTTTATCTATATTTGAAGGAAGGGTGGCATAAACATAGGCATGTTCGTCAATTTCAACATCTTGCATGCCGATTTCTTTTAAATCTTCTAGCAAGACTCGGGCAATATTCCATTGTTTTTCGGTACTTGGGGTTGTTGTTGATTCGGGATCGGATTTTGAATCAATTTTAATATATTTTACAAAGCGTTCTATTAATTTTTCCATGATATTTAATTTTTGCTCAAAAGTAAGATTTGTTTTGGTTTAAAAAAAGAAGTTTTGATAGTTTTTTGTTAAAAAAGTGTCAAATATACTAGAGCAACATAGAATCATCACCATAGCTATTGAGGCGTTTGGCAAAACGTCTCAACAACACACCCACACAACAGATAAACACTATTCCCTCGCGCAGGCGCAATCCATTTCGTTTACATCGCATGATGATGTGGAATTATACTGCGTTTTTCAATTTCAATTTAATAATCATTACTATTCGGTATATTCACCCATATAGGTGGAATATACGGAACTTTTATGAGGATTTATTGTAATAAACCATCGTCAAAAGGAATAAA
>JANTGO010000080.1 GCA_024763015.1 Flavobacteriaceae bacterium | reverse complement strand
TATCTAATAACTAAAAAACACAAAAATAACAATCATGAGTAGAGTATTAAGACCACTCCCTATTGATAGGGAGATAGTCCTAGACCCTTATAGGACCATAATGAGTAAAACCGATATAAAGGGAATAATAGAATATGCCAACGACTATTTCATGGAAGTATGCAAATACAAGGAATGGGAATTAATGGCGCAACCACACAACATTATTCGGCATCCGGATATGCCTCAAATTGCTTTTAAAATTTTATGGGATAGATTACTATCTGGCAAAAACATGCATGCTGTTGTCAAAAATTTGGCAAAAGATGGTAGTTATTATTGGGTGGTAACGGATTTTCAACACAAATATGACGAGAATGGTAATATCCTAGCCCTTTATTCTAGGAGAAAAGCGATACCCAAAAATCTAAAAGATTTTTTTACAGATTTATATAAAAAACTCATAGAGATTGAGAAAGTTGGGGGAATGGAAGCGTCAGGGGCTTATTTAAATGGTTATTTAGAGGAACAAGGTACGACTTATGATCAGTTGCTTTTAGATTTATTTCAATTGAATGAAAAAGATTTCATGTCTTATATGCGTGCCCAAATTAGTGATGAGCAATTAAGAGGGGATGTGCCTATGTCAGCAGAACAAGTAATAAAAAAATCAAAGAAAAAATCTTTTTTGACAAGAATATTTGGTTAAGAAATTTATATTTTAGATTATTTGTAATATTTGTTTCTTTTTTTTTAAAAAAACATACTATCTTTGCCGGAATTTTAATTTAACCTTTACTAATGAAAAATAGACCTATAGAATTAAACGAAGAAATATTGTTAGATCCTTATAAAACAATCATGAGCAAGACTGATAAAAAAGGTATTATCGAGTATGCAAATGCTTATTTTATGGAGGTTTCCGGTTATAAAGAGTGGGAATTAATGGGGCAACCTCATAATATTCTACGTCATTCAGATATGCCAAAAGTTGTGTTTAAACTTTTATGGGATGCTCTGAATCAGGCCAAACCTATAAAAGCAATAGTGAAAAATTTGGCAAAAGACGGTCGTTTTTATTGGGTAATTGCTGATTTTAAAACGGTGAAAGATGAGAATGGTAAGATTATTGCCCATTATGCGAAAAGGAAAGCTGTTCCAACAGAAGTAAAAGAAAAAGTAATGGCGCTTTATAGCACTTTATTAGATATAGAAAAAGCAGGAGGAATGCAAGCTTCAGAAGCATATTTTAATGGAATGTTAGAAGAAGAAAATACCAAATATAATGACTTTATTCTCAGTTTATTTGATTTATCTGAAAAACAATTAAACGATTATATGTCTTCAGAAATTTCTGACGATGCTATGCTGGGCAATACAAACCCTTCTTCTGCTGAAGAAGTGATAAAGAAAACAACTAAAAAGGGGTTATTTGGAAGAATTTTTAATTAATTAGATTGATATGTTTGAAATAGAAAAAGGACTCGAACCGGATATTACGCTTGTATGTAAACTAGATAAAGAAGGAAAAATCAGATTTATCAACAAGTATTATACTGATGTAACGGGATTTACGGAAAAAGATTTAATAGGGGAAGACAACCAAATTATCCAACACCCCAAAATGCCTAAAACTATTTTAGATATTGCATGGGAGGCTATTAAAAATAATAAAGATATTTTATTAGTTAGTAAAAATATCACAAAAAATGGGGAATATTTTTGGACAGTTGCTCAAATTTTTTCAAGAATTAGGGAAGGTAAACCGACTGCTATTTATGTAAGAAGAAAATATTTACCCAGTAATATTAAAGCGGAATTTGAAAAATTATATGAAGTATTGAACGGAATAGAAAATAGTGGTGGTGGCATAGAGATTGCACGTAAATATTTATCCGGATGGTTAGAAGAAAAGGGCGTATCATTTCAAGATTACATTATTGATAGTTTTGGAGGAATGAGTAATTTAAAGAAATATATGACCACTGAAGTATCAGATAAAGAATTATTTGAAACAGATCCATCGGATATGGATATCAACGATATCTTAAAATTTGTTAAAAAGAAAAAGAAAAGAAGATTTTGGTAATTAAAAATTTATACAATGACAATAAACAACAACAACATGAAAAACTCAAAAACATGCATTCAATTAGATCCTAATAGAAAGATACGGATAAAATTAGATACCAATGCGAACATCTTATTTGTAAATAATTATTTTTCAGAAGTTTCTAAAATGAAAATTTCAGAAATTATTTTGAAAGATATGACTAGCATATTTGATGAAGATATGCCTAAAATTGGGTCTAAATTTATTTTAGAAAATCTAAATAAGAATGAAAAAAACTATTTTATCCTTAAATTAAAGGTTAAAGGTGGAAACTGTTTTTGGGCACTTACCAGAGGGACCCAAGAGTTTGATGACAAATCGTATTTAAAAGGCTTTTTGTTAGAAGGTAAAATGTTGCCAACCGGTGCTATCGTGAAGATTAAAAAACTATATGAAATAATCAATGAAATTGAAAAAAATGTTGGCGATAAAGCAGCTGAAAAATATTTGAACGGATACCTGGAAGAACAAAATGTTTCTTTGAATGATTTGGTATTCAATATGTGTGAAATTGACGAAAAGAAAGCGGAAAAGTATTTTGAAATTGATGAAGACAAAGTCATCAAAAAGAAAAAGGGCTGGTTCTAGATTAGTTTAAATGTATGACAATCTGAGTCATACCGAATATTTTTGTTGTTGAATAAATTTGTTATTTGACTGGAAATGGTATTTTTACAAATACTATCTTCAGTCAATTTTTTTTGATTTATTAACCACAACTTATCGACTATTGGGAGACTTAAATTAAGTTCGTGTGTTGAGAATATCACAAGCTTTCCTTGTTCTTTGCTGATTTTTTTTAGCAATTTTAGTATTAATGCTTTATTCTCTAAGTCTAAGTGTGTCGTTGGCTCATCTAATAATATAATTGGTGTTTCTTGTACCAATGCCCTGGCAATCATCACTTTTTGCTGTTCTCCATCGCTTAATTCTGAAATAGATTGGTTCATTAAGTGTTTAATATCTACTAAATTAGCTATTTCATTGATTATTTTAAGATCATTTTCTGTCAATTTATCATAAAAGTTTGTAAACGCATGCCGTCCAAGTTGCAAGATTTCGTTGACTTGTAGTTCTATTTCGGGTTTGGTGGTCAAGACAATGGCAATTTTTTTTGCAATTTGAGAGGGCGATAGTTCCTTTACAGATTGTCCGTCAATAAATAGTTCTCCAGAAATGGGTGAAATGATCTGCGCCAATGTTTTTAACAAAGTAGATTTTCCCTCTCCGTTTTTTCCAATTAATACAATAAAATCACCGGAATTTGCTTCGAAATGTATATCATTAACCAAATCTTTGTTTGGATAACCGATCCTTAAATTCTTTGCTATAAATTCCATTTTTGATATTATTTTAGTACCAACCTCTTTGTACCATCTTAAACAACTTGTCGATATTCAAGGTGTAAACCATTCTGATGCGTTTGTAATATTCGGGTTGGTTTAGTTCGTTTCCCAAATTCGAATATACGGGAAAAAACAATTCGAAATAATCTTGCACTAAATTTATTCGAATACCACTGTCATAATAGAATTTAATTCTTTCATTTCTATTTTTTTTCCAGGCGCCATCGCCATAAATATTGAACCATTTCCAAATACCAATATTCAGATTGTTACTGATAATGAATTGATTGGCATATTGGTCATCAAAAAAAGTTTTAAATCCTCCTTCAGCCCATACGAATTGTTGGTGAAAAAAACCAGTGGTTTCCGAGCGTCCGTAATAATTATATTGAAATAAATAATCGGTTGGACGGTCAAGCGCAAATGAAAAATAATCAGAATTTGTGTGGTTATATAAGAAATAGCCGACATAAAGTCTAAAATCCCATTGCCTGTTTCGGTTGCTTAGAAAACGATATCGGAGCATACTTGAAATCTTTCCAAAATTTTTTGAAAATTGCAAATCGGTTGTGGTATAAAAATCATTGATGACATTGACTTTGAAACCGGAGAAGGAAAGATCAAACACGCCATATTGATCTGCGGTTTTTTTTTGTTCGATTACTTGCTTATCTACATACATATATTGCATTTTCAAATTGCTTCCGCTTCGTTTTCGCAAGTAATGGTTTCTAAATTTGACAGTGATATTTGCGTTCAAGCGTTTGTAAGTCAGGTTGTGGTCGTAGTGATAATAGCGTCCGTTAAAACCATATCTAATAGCATAGGGCTTCATATTTTCAAAATATTGACTATAATTTGTACTGAAACTTCCGGCGAGTTGCTTGCTTTTTGTCCCATAACTGGGCGAAACGGAGTAGAAAAAATTATTGTGCAAAAATTTCTCATTATAAATTTGACTTCCGATTAAAATGCCGTCATAGTAGTTGTATTCAAAATAGGGATTGATAAAGATTTGTTGTCTAAGGGGATTTTCAAAGTCTTGATAAATACGTATTTGCAATGGTTTTCTAAGGAATAACTTAGGATGAATGAGCTTGTAATTGTTATGGATTTGCAACTCGGGATATTGGTTAAAATAGTTAATGCCAAGCATATCAGCTTTTTTTATACCAGGGAGTATTAAAAGGGTATCATTTGTGAATGCCTTAAAATGTTTCTTAAATACAATGCTATCTTTGTTTAACATAAACACTTCAAATGGGAGACTTCTTTTTTGCTTGTTTTTTATTTTGACATAAAGACTGTCATTCTTTTGCTTGATGCTACTTAATTTATAATCATATTTTGTACGTGTGTTGACATAGTTTTTATACCAATGTTTTTTTTGTATGTCAAAGTTTGCAAAAAAAGTTTGGTCATTTACTTTTTTATCTAACGAGGTCTGGTAAAAATCACGTAGTTTGTTGTCAAAATTATCTTTCTGTAACGTGTTTTTAAGCATCAAAAGTCCTAGTGCCGACTTATATGGCATTGCCACAGTCCGATTAAAATTTGATAAAGAATCCAAGCCGGTTTTTAAGCTTTGGTCTTTATTCATTCTTGCCATATACAAATAGAGCCAGGGGTATTTTTGGTTCATTTTGACCTGTGAAGCATAATAATATTTCATCAATTTATATTCAGAAAGCTTTCCAATGAGTTTTAAATTTGGATAATACTTTTCGGTATAGTTATAGGTCTGAAATGCGGCTATACCTAGGGGTATCCAAGGATATTTTCGCTTGTCTATCTGCATGGCTTCAACATATTTTGATGACACTTGATGCATCATTTCCATTTCCCAAAGCAATTTTTTTGGAAAAGGATTGATTAAATGTGGCAATAAATCAGGGCCATATAATTTATTTTGTTTCAAATCTGCTTGTGATATAACAATATTTTTATAAGGATATGCACCTAATTTTTTACTTAGATAATTGGTTATTCTATTCAATAAAACATATTTGTCCATCGAATTAATTTCATTCTGACGCACATAAATTTGTATGTTTAGTCCATTAATTTTGTAAGTTTCGTAAAGCTTATCGGTAAAAATTATTTCAATATTTTTATTCTTTCCAACTAATTGCTTGTTAATGATGTTTAAGTTTGAATAACAATGTTTTGCTTGAGGAAAATCAGTCATTTTGATGGTAAATTCACTTTGATATTCCGGCATATCATCCAAAAATTTGTGGGCATATTTTTGTAAAGAATAGGGAATAGGCGAAAAATAAAAATGTTTTAAATTGATATTGCTATTTTTATCAATTCCATATCCGGTGAATTTCTTGTTTGGGAGTTGTAACTCGTAATCAAAATGAATTTTCAACGAATCACCAGGTTTTATTTTTTTTGGAAGAACAATTGCAATAATATCAGCATTATTATTTAAATATTGATAATCAATATTTTGCCCGCTTATTTTAATACTTTTAATAGCAGTAAAACCACGATTTTTTTTTCTTGTGAAGTGAAAGTTTAAATCATAGTTTTCGATAAACCGTTTGGCAAGTTCAGTTTTTTTATTTCGATACGCATTCGACCAATTATAAAAATAAAGGGTATCAACGCTTCTATTCTCCTTATTTATAATTTTACTGTCTTGTTTTATAAAGATATGTTTGCTTTTCTTCTGAAAACGCATTATTATTTTGTGTTGTTTTACCAATATTTGTGCTTGCATACCACACGATAAAAACACTAAAATAATAATGCTGATATTTTTAATCTGTTTTGACAAATTTAAGTGTTTTTGTATAATGAACTTTTTGTATTTGTAGAAGGTATAATCCTTTATTGAGTTTGCTAATATCAATTAAGTGTTTGTTATGATAATTATTATCTTGCAAAACCATTTGTCCTAAAATATTGAATATCTTTATATTAGCGGTGTTAGTTTTGCCCATATTAATGCGTAAATTTTCATTAATCTGGCTGCTGTTAATGATAAAGGCAGATGAAATATTATCATTTTCATCAATTTTCAAGTTTGAATCTTGGCTTTCAAGTGTCAAAACGACCGGAAGATGGTCACTCATTAAATACAAATTGTCGCGTAGGTTTTGGTCGTATTCAGTACCGCTACAATAGTTGCTGTTAATGGATTTGTTAAAACAAGTACCGTTATTTCCAAACGAATGATAAGAGGAAGGGACATATTGAAGATGTGTATTATTAAAAGTGTTTTCGGATAATAGAATGAAATCAAAACGGTCATCCAGTCCGCCACCTACATATTGGTCGGCAGAAACCGAATGGGTTGATTGTGTGTCGATATCTTTAAAAGTGGCATTATTGTGCCAACTTCCGGGTCTGTTGATAGGATCTTTTAACACAATGGCATTTGTCGTGTCTAATAGTTCTACATAAGCAGGCTCTGTGGCCGTATATAAATTCAAATCTCCGGCAAATATTACAAAGTGATCTGATGGAATATTGGTAAGGTCATCCGTGAAATTTGTAACCATGCTTAACCGATCGTTTTCACTTCCGGAACTGGCTTTAAGGTGTGCGACATAGACATCAATTATAGGCGCTGTTGTAACGTCTTGTGTTCGTAATCGTAAAGTATAATGATTGATATCCCGTAAATACGTCTGTACGGCTGTTTGATTTAAAAGTTCAAGTTTTTGATGATTGTAATACAACATTTGATTCAAATCTTGGTAATATCCGGACTGGTTATACGTAAAGCTTGCTGCACTGTATCTATTATCAGTTGTTTGTAAGCAATAATTGAGTATTTCATCGGCTCCGGTTTGATTTTCAAGTTCGCAAACGGCTAGTATATCAGGTTGATAAGCGTTTAAAACATATCGTAAATTATCTTTTCTGTCAATGCTTATCCCCGTAGGATAGTGCAATAAATTATAGCTCATCATTTTGATATTTACCTGTCCAAATACGGACAAATTAATCAATACAAAAAACCAAAAATTCCCCAATTTTAGTTTCATAAATGTTTTTGTTTGTTTGTGTAAAAAATCCGAAATAAATTAGAAATTCGGACTTAAATTTCGTTTTTTATAGAAGTCTTTAATTATTTTGACAACTTCTTCAATATCATCCGTTAGGTGAATTAAATCCAAATCTTTCGGACTGATATATTGATATTCATCTCTTAAGGTTTTTTTGATCCATTCAACTAAGCCACCCCAAAAAGCTGAATCGAATAGGATCACCGGAAATTTGTCAATTTTTAAGGTTTGTATTAAGGTAACCGCTTCAAAAAACTCATCAAGTGTTCCAAATCCACCGGGCATCACTACAAATGCTTGTGCATATTTTACAAACATTACTTTGCGCACAAAAAAGTAATTAAAATCAACCAGTTTGTCGGGGTCAATATATGGGTTGGATTCTTGTTCAAAAGGCAATTCAATATTTAAACCAGCTGACGCACCCTTGCCTTTTTGAGCGCCTTTGTTAGCCGCTTCCATAATACCGGGACCACCGCCGGTGATGATTCCAAAACCTTCTTTTGCCAATCTTTTGGCTATTTTTTGCGCTTGTTTATAATGTACTGCATCCGGTTTTGTTCTGGCTGAACCAAATATGGTAACCGAAGGACCGATTTTATTCATTTTTTCAAAACCTTCAACAAATTCTGACATGACTTTAAATATTTGCCATGAATCATGTGTTTTGATTTCATTCCAATTTTTTTGTTTTGTTCTTTTCGCTATCATAGTCTTCTTTTTTCAAACCCGCAAGGTATAAAATAAAATACAAAAATAGAGAAATGAATATGAATTTATCCTAAAAAAACTATTTCTTTTTCATCTTGATTTTTATTTTAAAATAAGCAAAAATCAAGGTCATGATAGGACTTAACCAGTTAAACATCGCATACACGAGATAACTTTCTGTAGAAACGCCCAATACTTTTGCGTTGTAAGCGCCACCGGTGTTCCAAGGAACCAATACCGAAGTTACGGTTCCCGAGTCTTCTAAAGTACGACTCAAATTTTCAGGCGCTAAGCCGGCATCATCAAAAGCCTGTTTATACATTTTACCAGGCACAACAATGGCCAAATATTGGTCGGAAGCTGTTACGTTAAAGGCAATACAAGTCAAATCCGTACTGGCAAATAAGCCGAATCTACTTCTAAACAAGCCGAGCAATGTATCGCTTATTTTTTTTAATGCTCCGATTGCTTCCATGACGCCACCAAAAAACATAGCGCTGATAATTAGCCATATAGTTGATAGCATGCCATACATGCCACCGGAGCTAAACAATTCGTTTAACAAAGGGTTGTCTGTATGTACACTACTGTCCGAGACGATGGCTTCGGTAATTTTTTTATAAGCAATTAAATAATAATTTTCTCCTTTCTCCATTTGTAGTGCCAACAATTCGGGTTGAAAAATCAGCGCTGCAAATCCGCCAAGTAAAACGCCTACTAACAAGGCTACCAATGGCGGTATTTTTTTGATGATTAAAAAAATCACAAATGCGGGCACCAATAATAAGACGGGATTGATATAAAAAACTTTGTCGATGTCATGTAACAAAGTAGATATGTCTTGTATTTGACCTCCTGAATAAGTAAATCCCAGGATAATAAAAAAGATTAAGGTAATGCTAAAAGTTGGAATAGTGGTGTACATCATATATCTGACGTGTTTGTACAAATCAACACCCGCTACAGCAGAAGCTAGGTTTGTGGTGTCTGATAGCGGCGACATTTTATCGCCAAAATAAGCACCTGAAATGACAGCACCGGCAACCATTTCGGGCGGAAAACCCAGGGCTTTGCCGATACCGATAAAGGCAATTCCAACCGTAGCAGTTGTGCTCCAAGAACTACCGATGATTAAAGAAACAAAAGCAGAGATAAGTACGGTTGAGGCTAAAAAAATTGTAGGATTCAACAGCTGTAGCCCGTAGTAAATCATTGTAGGGATAATACCGCTGATGAGCCAAGTACCGGACAGCGCTCCTACAAATAACAAAATGAGAATGGCACCACTGGTCGATTCTATATTTTTACTGACTTTATCCAGCATTTCTTGATAAGAAAATTTATGAAAAAAACCAAAAACGGCTGCAACAGCACCGGCTAATAGCAAAGCAAATTGATTGGCTCCGGATGTAGCGTCTTCGTGAAATATTTTTAAGACATTAAAGCTTAATAGTAAGATTAAAAAAACAATCGGAATAAGCGCCTCTAGTAAATTAATTGGTTTCTTTTGTTTTAAATTTGTCATAAATTACGTATGATTTGGTGGCAAACAAAAATACATTATTTTTATGAGTAATGCTAACCTGTATAAAGATTGTGTTTTAGAAAGGGTTTAAGTTAATCAATAAACATCTATGATTTCGGGGTCTCGGTACTATTCTCCCGACTTGGGTCGTAAGAATCACTCGACCACCTACGATGGTGCTTAAAATTACAAAGCGTAGGTCACTGAGTGATTTTAATGACTGAAAGGAATTAAAATTGTATCGAAGTGCCCAGATTTGAAAATACTAAAAGACTTAATAAAATAGCAGGGACATCCCAATTATTTATGAGTTTATACTTCTATTTCCATTCCATCATAGCCCAGAATAACATTTTTTGGCATTTTTTGTTGCATTTCGTCATGCAAACCAAAATGGTGACTCATATGTGTCAGAATGGCTTTTTTGGGGGCAAGTTTTTCAATCAAGTCAAGACTTTCCTCCAAATTCATATGCATTTTATGTTTTTTATGATGCAAGGCATTTATGACCAAAACATCCAAATCATAAAGTTGCTCCATCGTTTTATCCGGAATTGTTTTGGTATCGGTCAGGTAGGCAAACCTATCGATTTTGTATCCCAAAATGGGCAAATTGCCATGCATAATGCCTAGCGGCATTACTTTTTTATCGCCCAGTTCAAAAGGCAAATTGGCTTCCAAAATATTGATTTCTACTTCGGGTGCGCCCGGATATCTGTGTTCTTTGGTAAAAATATAATCAAATCTTATGGCCAATTCGTCCATCACTCTTTTTAATCCGTAAATAGGCAAGGGCTTGTTGTTTCTAAAATATATGGGACGAATATCATCCAATCCGGCTGTGTGATCAGCATGTTCGTGGGTAAATAAAACGCCGTCGATACTTTTAATTTTTTGGCGAAGCATTTGCATACGAAAATCGGGGCCACAATCTATGGCAAACTTATAAGAATCCCAAGATATCAAGGCAGATGTTCTCAGCCTGTTGTCTTTTGGATTGGCAGATTGACAGACTTTGCAAGTACATCCAATTACTGGAA
>JANTGO010000079.1 GCA_024763015.1 Flavobacteriaceae bacterium | reverse complement strand
CCCCTACTTTGGCTATTACGTCGCCTACTCCCGGACAAGTTTTTGCACCCAATGTTGCTAGTGTTGATGTTAATTTCACTGTTCAAAATTTTAATGTAGCAAACGGAACCGGTGATGGACATATTCACTGGAGACTTGATGGCGGTAGTTGGAATATGCAATATGATACAAATCCCATTCAATTAACCGGTTTAACACGTGCCAGTCATACGGTTGATGTTAAATTAGTTGATAACAGCCATGCTGATTTGGTTCCACCTGTTGAATCCAGCGTTACATTTGCGGTTGCAGATTATGTACAAGTAGCTGATATGGCTACGCTTAGAGCACAACAGCTCAACGGCTATTACCATTATACAGGTGAAGCTTTTGCTATTGCCGGTGAAGCTTATTCCAGTGGTAACCTTAAAGGTTTTGTACAAGATGCTACCGGTGGCATGATGGCGTTTGTGCCTGCAGGTACTACGAGCCAAGCAGTAAATGGTAATGATGGGATAACAGATTTAAAAGGTAAATTAATCGATTATCACGGTGTATTAGAATTGGAGGTTACAGAAGATTTTACTTTAACAGGCAACAATGTGGTTCAAGTTCCTCAAGTTATTACAGCTGATGAGTTAAATAACAATCATGACGACTATGAATCAGAGTTGATAGAAATTGATAATGCTACCATTGACCCTGCAGGTGCTACCTTGTTTGCACACAGTCACAATTATGACCTAACGGATGCCTCAGCAACCACTGTTTTGAGAACGATGTTTAGCGATATGACAGATGTAGCCATCCCTACCGGTACGGTTAATGTAGTAGGAATTGGTGGTGAGTATAATGGAACTGCCCAAATATTCCCTCGTGAAGCAAATGATATTACTACTGTTTCTGCTGTTGCTCAAAACAATATTGACGGTTTTAAAGTATATCCTAACCCTGTTACAAACGGACAAGTTTATGTAACTTCTACCAGCGATGATAATAAAAAAGTTATTGTATATGATTTGTTAGGCAAAGCAGTTATTTCTACAGAAGTTAACAACAATCAAGCTGTTGATGTTTCTACTTTAAGAAGTGGTATTTATATGATGAAAGTTATAGAAAACGGTCAAGTTGCTGTACGTAAATTGATGATTAAATAAGATAATTTTTTAAATTATATGTTTTATAACGGAGTGATTGAATAATCGCTCCGTTTTATTTTGGAAAAAAATGATACATTTGTAAATCTTTATTAGCATACAAACAACAAAACATATTATGAAATTTGACAACAAAAATATTTCATCGCTTCAAAAACAAGAAAAATTAAGCTTGTTGCACCAATTGGTAAAAATGGCAAAAGCGGATAGCGTTTTTAAAACAGTAGAACACAAGTATTTGGTAGAGATAGCGCAATTATTGGAAGTGTCGCTTGATCAATTAGAAGATATTATAGGTGATAATGTGGTTCATATCTTGCCAAAAACACATAACGATCGAATAAAACAAATTTACAGACTTACCGTTATGATGATGATTGATGGTATTGTTACAGTTGAAGAGGTAGCGGTATTGAAGGAATATGCTATTGAATTGGGACTTCGTCCGGAAGCGATAGAAGTAATGATTAGAAGAATGCAAAGCAATAAAGGCGGGATGCTCTTGCTTAAAGATTTGCAAGAAATATTCCTAATTGAGGCTAATTAGCAATTATTGAAGGGCTTTAATTAGAAAAATAAGCCCGAATAGCGTTTTTTGTTAACTACTTTGCCTTTTTGGTCATAGAATAGCCATTTGCCTTTTTTTTCGCCTTTTCGATATTTACCTTCAATTTTTATTTTTCCCGAGTTGAAATAATAGTAAACTTTTCCATCTAATTTTCCATCTTTGTAATGCAATTTTGCCTTTTGTGCGCCATTGGGCCAATATTCCATATACGTATCGGTCAGTAAGTTGTCGTGATATACGGCTTCTACTTTTTTGACTTCCGGTTTTTGGTCGTAATAGTAATACATTTCGCCATCAATATCGCCGTTTTTGTAGTTGACGACGCTTTGAAGATTTCTCGACGGGTAGTATGTGCGCCAGATGCCTTCGGGCAAGTTATCTTCTACTTTTCCTTCCATTTTGATAGTTTTGCCATCATCGAATAATTTTTTATAACTGCCATTAGGGACAGAGATGCTGTCGGGGAAAGCAATTCTAAAAGACAAGTCTTCAAAGAACCGGTTGTCAATACTTTTATCGACTTGATGTGCTACAATTTCGGCATTTTCTTTTTGAAGCGCTTGTTCGTCATGGTCGATGAGTATGTTGGTTTTAAAAATGTCATCTTTGGCAATCAAGCTAAAATTAATACGACTAAAACTCAATAATAGATTCTGCTTTTCTTGTAAACTTTTTTGTAAATCGGGTGTTGCGTTTTGTTGCAAAATCTGATATAGTTTGGGCATTTGAATATAGACATTGATGTTGGATTTTACATTTATATCATCTCTAAAGTCCATAAATTCTTTGTTATGCGACAATGTTTTGCCCATCACATAATCATTGATAAAATCTTCTAAATCTTTTTTTGAGTTGCTAAAGACAACATAGTTTTCAATATAGGTAAAGTAGGGTTTATCAAAGTCTTTAAACAAGTCGCTCAAGAAGAGTTTGAAAAAGCTTTTTTGATATAAATAATTGATTGTTAGATTTTTATATTTATAACTTTTTTCCTTAAAAGGTGATCGTTTTCTGATTTGCGAAACGATATGTGACAAACCTGCACGGGCATCATTGATATCTTTGGCTTGAATAAGCATAATTAGTTTTTCGGCTTTGTGTTTTTCGTAGGATCGCAATTTAACCAAAGCAATTTCTTGTCCAATCCAATCAAAAAAGTCTTTTTGTAGGTTTATTTTAAAGAAATTCTCTAATCTTTTGACCTGTTTACGGTATGTGGAACGCTTTTTTTTGTCTTTATAAGTATATTGGTCCAAAAGACTTTGATGAAACAAATTAAAGTTTTTAAAACCCAATGAAATATATAGTGCTGCTTGGTTTGATATAATATTGTAAGCGTTTATTTTACCCGGTTTTACATCGAGCATAGCTGTCATATACGAGGCTAGACTATCGGGAAGGGTCCAGCCTTCCATGTTGATTCTATCATCATCGTGAGAAATGTCAAATCCCGATAAAACAAGTTGTTTGGATAAGGATTGTGTGCTGTTTTCGGCATCTTTTAAATAGATACCGGCAAATTCGGGTAATTTTTTGTAATTGAAATAAAATTGAATCAGCTCGTCTTGTAAGTTATCATCGATTTGTTTGTACTGCGGATTGTTTTGCCAATAGTTTTTATCTTTTTCATCGATAGACTGCTTGATAAGTTTAAAAGAGAAGGAGCCGATTAATAAATTGTCAATGGTAGAAATATATATAATGCTGTTTGGGTCTTTTTTGTTTATCAGTTTATATATTTTGGTTTTCTTGTAATTTATTTTTATGGTTTTATAAGATTTGTTGAGTTTTAAGAGGTAGTCAAACAATTTTTTTATGTGCTTGGTGTTTTGCAAATCGATGACATATAAAAAATCATAATCGGTTTTTCCAATCATATGAGCGGACATCAAGCTGGGTCTGTTGTCAAAGATGTATTTTGTGGTTCTATTGTTCAGCAAGGTTTCGCCTAGTAAAGTATCGATGCTTTGCAGGTACTCAAATCCTTTGGTGTTGATGAGGTGTTGCCAAATATTTGTTTGACTGACTTCTTTCCAAGATTTTGTTAACTGTTTGGTTTTTAAGAAGTAAATGGCATCTTTTGGAACAGCTTCTACGATGTTTCTTTGTGTTTTGTTTTCTTGTAAAGAACGGTAGATATACCAGCCGCCTGCCAAGAAGAAAAGTGCTGTTAAAACGATTATTATTTTTTTAAACTTGCCGGATTTCCGTACATTGTTAACGTGATTTCCTTCTTGCGTTTTTTGAAGATTATTTTCCGTCATTTTTTAGTGTATTTCCTTTGATATTTATTATTTTCTCGTTATCGGTATCAACGGTATATTGAATTAATAATTGTTCTTGACTATATTTTTCCTTATAGTCATAATTGTAAATATTAAAATGGTATAAATGTTCTTTTAATTGCGCTATTTCGGTAAAAAATTCGGAATGCAGGTAAGAAATATCCGGAATTTTGTATTTGGTTAGGTCAATTTCTTTAATGCTTAGTCCAATGGCCTTGCTGATATCTTTTTTTATTTTGTTGACTTCATCCATAAATTCCATTTCAGCGTTTTGATGCCCATGTTGGTTCAGGTATTTCCAAATTTTTTGATTGTGTTTGTAGATGCTGTCAATCATTTTGGTGGATATCAGTACGTCATCGGATAATTCGTAAAGTGCTAAATGCCAATTTTTTGCCACAATTTTATGGGCGCTTTTGTCAACGAAATCGTTTTTGGTAAAAATTGCCCAAAGTTCATGTTCCGGCATAAAATTTTGCGCAAAACCGGACGAGATGCTCAAGAAAATTAATATGGAAAACAATTTATTCATATAAGCAATTGGTGAATTGTTAAAAACTAGAAATTCAATTTTTTATATATGTTGCAATTTTAAAATCGTATTGGTTGTGTTCGTTATTATCGAAAGATGTTGATGAAATCTTTTGCCATTTTTTATAATCCAATTTAGGGAAAAATGTATCGGCTTCTCCATCGTAATCTACGTGTGTCACAATCAGTTTGTCAGCGATTTTTAGTGTTTCTTCAAAAACAGACGCCCCGCCGATCACAAATATTTCATCATCGTACATTTGTGCTTTTTTTATGGCTTTATCCAAACTTTTAAAGCTGCAAACTTCATAAGCGGAAATAGTTTTTGGTTGAGATGTTAGCACAAAATTCATTCTATTGGGTAATGCTTTTCCAATAGATTCAAAGGTTTTTCGTCCCATTATGATCGTGTGACCACTGGTAATTTTTTTAAAACTTTTTAAATCATCCGATAAATGCCAAGGCATCGTGTTATTTAAGCCGATTTGATTTTGTTTGCCCAAAGCAACAATTATATTGATGGAGGTTTTATTGTTTGCCATATTCTTCTGAGTCTGCTACAAATCTACTGATTTTTTTTAAAGTATTGCGAAATATTTTGGACTAAAAATTGTCGTTTTGTAAAAAAACACTTCTTTATGTTGCTAGAAACGCATTTGCATACGTAAAGTTATTATAAATAAAATAAATTGCAGTATATTAGCGCTCATCAATCAAAAAAATGGTACTATGAAATGGAAAAAATCTTTATTTTTATTACTTACTTTATCAAATTTTTCAATTTTTGCACAAGAAGCGGCAAATAAGGGAATTGCACAACATATTGAAAAAGGCTTTAAACCTATTTCAGATACTTGGTCAGATATTGTATTTTTTAAAATTCCGTTGTTTGGTTACGATGTGCCGTTTGTATTGATTTTATTGATATCAGGCGCTTTATATTTCACTTTATTTTTCCGTATTCCACAATTTAAATTGTTTAAGACGGCTGTAAAAGTAGTTGCCGGAAAATATGATGAGCTAGATCATCACGATACTCTACAACCTGATGATGACCCCTTGGTAGATGCAGGAGATGATATTCCGGAGACCATTAAAATTGAAGGCGACCATCATGGAGAAGTGTCGCATTTTCAAGCTCTTTCTGCAGCTTTATCTGCTACGGTAGGTTTGGGAAATATTGCCGGTGTAGCTGTAGCGATTGCTATTGGCGGTCCCGGAGCAACTTTTTGGATGATCTTAGCTGGCTTGTTGGGAATGGCTTCTAAATTTACAGAATGTACACTTGGTGTAAAATATAGGGATATTGGTCACGATGGGACGGTTTACGGAGGTCCGATGTATTATTTAAGAAAAGGTTTTAAAGAACTGGGCTATGGAACTTTTGGTAAAATTTTGGCTGTATTTTTTGCCATTATGGTCATTGGTGGTTCTTTTGGTGGGGGCAATATGTTTCAGGCAAACCAATCGGCTGCGCAGTTTGTACAACTTTTTAAAATTTCAAATCCCGATGCAGGATTTTATTTTGGAATTATTTTAGCAGTTATAGTTGGCATTGTTATCATTGGCGGTATTAAAAGGATTGGTAAGGTAGCAGAAAGAATTGTGCCTTTTATGGCAGTTTTATATGTAGGCGCTGCGCTAATTATACTAATTATCAATATTGGTTTAATACCGGAAGCAGTAAAAATGATTGTGGGTTCTGCTTTTACACCTATGGCCGGATTGGGTGGTTTTATGGGTGTTTTGATTCAAGGATTTAAAAGGGGGACGTTTTCTAATGAAGCCGGTGTTGGCTCAGCAGCTATTGCACACTCTGCCGTAAAAACAAAATTTCCGGCAAGTGAAGGTGTTGTAGCGCTTTTGGAACCTTTTATCGATACGGTGGTTATTTGTACGATGACTGCCTTAGTGTTGATTATTACCAACCTAAAAGCCATAGAAGCGGGTGGTGCTGCTTTGTTTAAATATGGTGATGCTTCACTTGATGGTAAAGGGGTTGAATTAACAGCCAAGGCATTTGATTATGTGATTCCACATTTTTCTGTTATTTTGACCATAGCGGTAATATTATTTGCCTTTTCTACTATGTTGTCATGGTCTTATTACGGTTTGCAAGGATGGAAATTTATTTTTGGTCGTAGCAAAGGTGCAGATATGACCTATAAATTCTTATTCTTGTTTTTTGTCATTGTGGGTTCTTCTGTGAAATTGGGTTCTGTATTAAATTTTTCTGATGCTATGATTTTCGCCATGGTATTTCCGAATCTTATTGGGTTAATATTTTTAGCGCCCAAAGTGCGTCAAGAATTGGCTAAGTATTTAAAAGCTATTAAAAATTACAAAGCGAAACAGTAAATCATGAAAAGCTTTGGTTTTTTACCGGCTTTTACCCGTTCACAGCGAATCGGCCTTATGGTATTGACGATGCTGATTGTATTGATGCAGTTTGTCTTGTTTAATATGAATCAGTTTTTTTCGCCTAAAAAGCTTGTTTACAAAGTACCCAAAGCTTTGCAAAAGCAATTCGATTCACTAAGATTGGCAGCGATTGAAAAAAATAAAATTAAAATTTACCCTTTTAACCCTAATTATATTTCAGATTATAAAGGCTATTTTCTAGGATTGAATCCCGATGAAATCAACAGAATTCAGGCTTTTCGGCAACAAGGAAAATACATCAATTCCAAATTGCAATTTAAGCAAGTAACCGGCATCTCCGATTCGCTTTATCGTGTTTTGGAACCTTATATCAAACTAAGCGATTATCGTAAGTATAAAAAAGAAACTTATACGCCAACCGGTCATTTTTCCAGTTTTGACATCAACCAAGCTACGGCTGAAGATTTGCAAAACATCAAGGGTGTAGGCCCATATCTTTCTGCGAGAATAGTTAAATATCGCAAGGCAATCGGCGGTTTTTCAAGCAAGAAGCAGCTCGACAAAGTTTATGGTTTAAAACCCGAAGTAGTGCAACGAATTTGGCAAAAATTTCATTTGAACAAGCAAGATGAAAATGCCTCTAAAAAAGTTTTTTCTACTAGGGATATCAATCTGGCAACTGCCGAAGATTTTAAGCAGATTAATGGCGTTGGCGAAAAATTGTCTGCAAGAATTGTCAAATATCGAAACAGCATCGGCGGTTTTGCCATCAAGGAGCAATTAAACGATGTTTATGGCTTAAAACCGGAGGTAATTGCCAAGATTTGGAAGCATTTTTCGTTAGACCATCCCAATAAAAATGTTAAAAAAATAAATTTGAATACCGTAAATATTAAAGAATTGGCACAAAATCCTAATATTTCATACCAATTGGCAAAAAAAATCGTTTCGTATAGAACTTTAAATGGGGCTTTTCATACCTTTGACGACTTGTTAAAAGTGGAAGATTTTCCCAAATCCAAACTGAAACAAATAACGGTATTTTTAAAACTTAAAGAATAAATTTGATGATGAACTTTGCATTAACCGAAGAACAACAACACATCGCACAAGCGGTCAGAGATTTTAACAAACAACATATAGCACCTTATTATATGGAATGGGATGAAAAACAAATTTTTCCCGTTGAGGTGTTTAAGAAACTGGGCGAATTGGGTTTTATGGGCATTGTTATTCCCGAAAAATACGGTGGGTCGGGCTTGTCCTACCAAGATTATGTTACCATTATAGATGAATTGTCACAACAAGACCCTTCTGTCGGTTTGTCGGTTGCGGCACATAATTCATTGTGTACCAATCATATTTATGAATTTGGTAACGAAGCACAACGCATGCGCTGGTTGCCCAAACTAACTTCGGGTGAATGGATAGGCGCTTGGGGACTCACTGAACACAATACCGGTTCGGATGCCGGTAGTATGAGCACTACGGCTGTTGAAGATGGCGATGCTTATGTGCTTAACGGGGCAAAAAATTTTATCACACATGGCAAAACCGGTCAAGTAGCGGTTGTGTTGACCAGAACCGGTGAAAAAGGTGCCCGACGAAATGCCACGGCATTTGTAGTAGAGCGTGGTACCCCCGGATTTACAGCCGGAAAGAAAGAAAATAAATTGGGCATGCGTGCCTCCGAAACGGCAGAAATGGTTTTTGACAACTGTCGCGTGCCTAAGGAAAATATTTTGGGCGAAGTGGGCGATGGTTTTGTACAAGCTCTTAAAATTTTGGATGGTGGACGTATTTCCATAGGTAGCAATGCGCTGGGAACTGCCAAAGGTGCTTACGAAGCGGCATTAAAATATGCCCAAGAACGCGAACAATTTGGGCGCCCCATCAGTAAATTTCAAGCCATTGCTTTTAAATTAGCCGATATGGCTACCGAAATAGAAGCATCGGAATTGTTGATAAGAAAAGCAGCTTACCTGAAAGACACCAAACAAAACTTAACCAAACTGGGTGCTATGGCCAAAATGTATGCCTCGGAAGTCAGTGTAAAAGTGGCTACCGAAGCGGTTCAAATTTTTGGCGGTTACGGTTATACCAAAGACTTTCCGGTCGAAAAATACTACCGCGACAGTAAACTCACCACCATAGGTGAAGGTACTACCGAAATACAAAAATTGGTAATTTCACGGGCGATTTTGAAGTAATATTTTATAACTTATAATACAGTTTTAGCAACCAAAGTCTTGCTTGTAAATAGGTTGTTTGTTGGCTAATTAGGTAAGGTGTATTTGATTGTTAATTTTGTAGAAGTTGGCGGAGCAAAAAACACCCCGAAACACTAAAGCAAGCACTCACTATAAGCTATGTGTGGCGTGGGTAATTGTTATTAAAATGGCAATACATTCAATTAAGATACTAATTGAATGTATTGCTTGATAATTTATTTAAATTTTGCACCCAAATTAATACCAATAAGTGATGGGCCATCAGCCATTTGATCAGTCACACCAAGCGTCATACCAAAGAAATAATTTTTAATATGATAATTATAAATTAGTTTTAATGAATATGAAGGAATAATACCATAAGTACTCCCTGCCCTAATATCCTCACTATTATGCTTATTAAAGAAAACTTTAGTATATGCGCTCATTCCAAAGCCCATTCCCATTTTTAGTTCATTTTTTTCTGAATTTATTTTCTTGAAAATGTTGAATGGATGCAAATAAAAATATAATTCTGCTATACCTGCTTGATGAACCCAATTTGTTGTTAAATCATTATACTTTAAAGTATTGCTATCAGAAAGATAAGTAAAACTTCCCTTTTTATTTTTCATATTTGAAACAAAAGTAAATGTAGGTGCAATACTAAAGGTTTTGTTCAGTTTTATATCATAATCAAAACTTAAATAATAACCATCAATGGGTGAACCAAAACCTGCAAAGCCAATGCTTGTATTAATAGATTGGGCTTTAGTAGTAGCCATCATAAATAATAAATAAATTGATAAGTAATATTTCATAGTTTTTTTTTAATGATCTGAAACAAGCAGTTTTGTGTTATTACCATCTGGGAATAAAAGCATTTTAGTTGGAGGATCAATATACCTTAAATAAGCCTCTCCAATTGGATCATCATTTGCGCCTAAAAGATCTGAAATTGTAAAAGAGAATGAACCATTAAAAATACTTTGCTTATCTGAACTTTTTTTCTGATACCCTAATGATACATCAGCATCAATTGTCCAAGTTGCAGGATCATCTTCAACCATTGTAAAAGTAAATACTTCCATCCAATTGTCTGGTTGCCAATCTCTTAATTCTTTATTAAAGGTTTGGGAAGTGGTTCTATGATCAAATTCCAAATAGATTCTTTTATATATGATTTGAGCATTTTCTGAACTGTCTCCCTTTGTTAAAGTTATTGCAAATTCTGGTGCCCCCCTATACCAAGGCTCAATTTTGTTCAAGCTATCAAAACTAATTTCTTTAATAAATAATTTGGTTGGGACTGATATGTTTCTATATGGAACTACAACAATGTCATATTTTGGATTTGAATAATGACCGTTTGATACAATTTGTGATTTGTATATTATCTTACTCCCTCCGGAGTTGCTACTATCTATGAAATCAAATTGATTATTATTGAATTGTTGTATTTCATTAAATTGATTTCCTTGATTAACAATTCTTTTTGATAGACTCATATAATCTAAATATTGATTTGCCGGATAAGTCCAATACATTCCTATTTCATTTGAAGCATATACTTCTGCATTAAAACTAGCTGGTTCTAATGGTCTATCGGGAGCAGTGATTTGTATA
>JANTGO010000078.1 GCA_024763015.1 Flavobacteriaceae bacterium | reverse complement strand
TTTAAATTTCTAAATAATTTTCTTAAATTTGCAACGATAAATTTATTAATAAAAACAACAAAATCATGAAAAAATTACTATTTTTTGGATTGTTATTGATGGGGACTAGTATTTTTGCCCAAGACCTTCCAGCCAATCCGGAACCCGGAAAGTGTTACGTAAGATGTAAAACACCGGAAGAATGGACGACACAAGATGTAAGCATTGAAACATCACCTGCTTACACAAAATATGCTACACATCCGGCTCAGTACAAAACTGAAACCGAAACGGTTGTGGTAAGAGATGCTTATCAAAAGTTAAGTGTTGTACCGGCAAAATACGGTACAGAAACTTATCAAGTAGAAGTAACCGGTCCTTCAAAAAAAATCAAAAAGATTCCTGCCAAATACACAAGTGGCACTACCAGTGTAGAAGTTCGCGGTGAAGGACAAACACTTTCTGTAATTCCTGCAAAATTGGGTACTGAAACTTTTGAAGTAGAAGTTAAAGGGCCCGGAAAAAAAGTGGAAGTAATTCCTGCAAAATACAAAACAGTTACCGAAACCATTGTCGTGCAAGAAGCCTATAAAAAATTGGTGGCAGTACCGGCGAAATATAAAACCGTAACTGAAACAATTGTGGTACAACCGGCATCTTATAGATTAAAATATACGCCTGCAAAATTTGGTACTGAGGATGTTGTTATTACAACCAGTGAAGGTGGTAAGAGAATGTCTGTAATACCTGAACAATGGAAAAAGGATTCATTTAACTATTTGAAAAAAGAAAAAGGATCTTCTTTAAGAGTTGTACCTGCTAAATTTTCAAAAGATTATCAAACCATTGAAGTAGCGCCTAAAACGGCCAAATGGGAAATGGGTGCCAAATCTCCTGATTGTGAATCGCCTGACCCTAACGATTGTAGAGTTTGGTGTTATAAAGAAGTTCCTGCTAAATTTGTTACCGTTCAAGTTACAAAATTAGATAGTGACGCACATGTAGAAACAATCCCCGGTTGTAAACAAATGGGTGAAAAAGGGTGTGTAACAGGTGTTTATAGTAAAACGACCTTGGTAAGCCCTCAAACTACAAAAGTTGTTGATATTCCGGCTACTACTAAAGTAATAAAAAAAGTAGTAATGGTGGCTCCACCGTCAGTTGAAAGAATAACCATCCCCGAAGTGACTAAAACGGTAAAAAAAGTGGTGATGGAAACACCTCCTACTACCAGAGAAATTACCATTCCTGCCGTTACCAAAACAATTAAAAAAGTTGTGATGGTTGAAGAACCTAAAGTAATTATTAAAGATATTCCTGCCGTTACCAAAACCTTCAAAAGAACGGTTATGACAGAAGCACCTAAGGCAGTTGTAAAAACAATTCCTGCAAAAAACAAAGCTTTCAAAGTAACCAATATTACGCCTGAAAGTTATGAGTTGGTAGATGTGCCAAGTGTATCAAAAACCTTTAAGAAAACGGTAATGCTTGAAGCACCTAAAGCAATTGCAACTGAGGTACCTCAAAAAACAGCCGTTATTAAAAAAACAGTTGTTGCCAAAGATGCTTGGGCTGACCAAACAAGTGTTGCAGCTAAATACAAAACTATCAAAAAACAAGTATTGGTTAAAAAAGGTGGTTTGACCGAATGGAGAGCTATTAACTGCGATTTGGTTAAATATAATTTATTACCTATTAACTGGCCTTTGGGTAGTGCTACTTTAACGCCTAAAGCAAAATCTATTATCGATTCTAAATTAATTCCTATGATTCATCAAAATCCGGGTGTTAGAGTTGAAATCGCTTCTCATACCGATTCAAGGGGTTCTGCAGTAAGCAACCAAAAATTATCTGAAAGACGTGCCCAAGCGGTTGTAAGATATTTGGTTTCTAAAGGTATTGACCGTAGTTTATTGCTTGCAAAAGGATATGGTGAAACTAAATTGTTGAACAGATGTAAAGACGGTGTGAAATGTAGCGAAGCTGAACACAGAGTAAACCGTAGAACAGAATTTAGAATGCTTCAATAAGCATCCATAATTTTAACAAATATGTAATAAAACGACTTTTCTTTAAGAAGGGTCGTTTTTTGTTTGTGTATTAAAATAAAAATCATTAAAATTGCATAATAAAATATTAAACAGCAAAAATTATGAAAAAATATCTTGGAATACTCGTTTTGTTTGTAGCTTTTTCGATGAATGCACAATCTTTGTCTGCAAAATTTGATACAAAAGCTTATGCAGAAAAACAAACCAATATGTTAAAAACGGCCTTGGATTTAAACGATACGATGGTGGCACAACTATTCAAAGCCAATTTGCAAAAAGCTTATAGTATCAAAAAACACATTCTTTTATTAGAAACTGAAGGTCAAGCCGAAAATAAATCGCTTAACCAATTGGTTAAAGAAGTTAATGTTTTAGCCGAAAAATCATCCGGCTATCAAGATGTACTTCGTGGTATTTTAGGCGCAGATCTTTATAAAAAGTATGAAAAAAAGTTTAAATAATTAATTTAAAATATTTCAGTTTTAAAAGCAGTTGTATATACGACTGCTTTTTTATTTGCTGAATTTTTGCCTAAAGTAAATTTTTTGCAGTTCCCGTTTTATAATTAATAAGCAAATATTTTCGATTAAGTCTTCCAGATTTGGTTGTTGTAAAGTGTAGATATCCTTTTCGTGTATATCAACGCGGTACATAAAATTGTTAAATGACTCTTGATACTTGCTTATCAAAATATCTACAAATCGGTATAAGTTTTCCGCTAATTTTTCGGGCGAATCAATATCGGTAAATTCATCGCTCTCAATGCCGGCGAGTCTAATATCTTTATCTATTTGCTCGACCAATTGCGCTAAATAAGAGGCTTGTGTATTGATTTGTGTGACGAGTTTTTTCATGTTTTTTAATTGGTAACACATTGAGCCATCATAATCATACTTTTTATGTGTAAAGAGAATGATGCATGCTGGTTTTATAAATTGAATATGCTTGGTAAACTTACAAAAATATTTTATTACATAATCGGTATTATACTAAAAAAAGATGTATATTTGCAGTCCGAAAAATAAATTAACCGAGGTCGTGAACCTCACAAAATGAAACAGTTATGCCTGTAAAAATTAGATTACAAAGACACGGAAAGAAAGGAAAACCTTTTTATTGGATCGTTGCAGCCGATTCTCGTGCAAAAAGAGATGGTAAATTCTTAGAAAAACTAGGAACTTATAATCCTACAATAGTGCCTGCAGAAATCAATTTGGATATAGATAAGTCTGTAGATTGGTTGTTTAAAGGTGCTCAACCTACCAACACGGCAAGAGCCATCCTTCAATACAAAGGTGCTATGCTAAAAAAACACTTGTTAGTAGGTGTTAAAAAAGGTGCTTTTAGCGAAGAAGAAGCAGAAAAAAGATTCCAAGCTTGGTCTGCTGAAAAAGAAGCTAAAATCAAAAAACACCAAGAAGAAGTCGATGCAGCAAGAGCCAAAGAAAAAGCAGACAGATTAGAAAAAGAAAAAGCGGTTAATCAAGCGAGAGCAAATGCTCAAAAAGCTGCCAATCAAGAAGTGATTGAGGAAGCTGCTAAAGAAGAAGCCACCAAAAACGAACCGGTTGATGCAGTAGAAGAAGCTTTGAACACCGAACAAACAATCGAAGAAGCAGCCGGAACAGCTCCAGCACCGGAAGCTTCAAACGAAACAGAAGAGAAACCCGCTGAATAAGTAATTCTTTAATGAAAAAAGAAGAAACTTATTATCTGGGAAAAATCGTCAAAAAATATGGTCTAAAAGGAGAACTTTTAGCCAAAATAGATACAGACGATGCAGAATCCTATCAAAATTTGGAATCAATTTATCTTGAAACAAGAGGTAAATTGATTCCTTTTTTTTTAAACAAAACTTCGTTGCACAAAGCAACAACCCTGCGTCTTGATTTTGAAGATGTACATAGCATGGAGGATGCCGATGCCCTGATCGGAAAGAATATTTATCTACCCCTTAGCACTTTACCGGAACTTACCGGTAATAAATTTTATTACCATGAAGTAATTGGTTATCAGGCCATAGACCAAAGACTTGGCGAAATAGGCAATATCACGGCTGTAAATGACTATGGACCACAAGCTATTTTTGTCATCAAAAACAAAAACGATAAGGAAATACTTATTCCTGTATCCGACCGATTTATCAAACAAGTCAATAGAAAGGAGAAAAACATCACTTTTGAAACGCCGGACGGTTTAATCGATATTTACCTGTAGTTGAGGGATGTCATCAAATAATTTTATAGAACTTTTTAGGTTTAAGCAGTTCTTAGTTTACCAAGATTTGGCTGCCATGAAAGTCGGTACTGACGGTGTATTGCTTGGTGCTTGGTCAAATGTATCTACTGCCAAAAGAATTTTGGATGTCGGCACCGGCACCGGATTGATATCCTTAATGGCCGCTCAAAGAAATTTCGAAGCCAAAATCGATGCAATTGAAATCGATAAAGATGCTTATCAACAGGCACAATATAATTTTGAAATATCTCCTTGGAAAAATAGATTACAGATTATCCTAAGTGCACTTCAAAACTATCAATCGGAGCAAAAATACGATGCCATTATCAGTAACCCTCCTTTTTTTGAAGTAAATGATAAGATGTTTGATGATAACCGAAAACAAGCCCGACAAACCCAAATGTTATCCCTTGAAGATTTGGTCAAGTACAGCTCGAAGCTATTAGAAAAAAATGGCATAATTTCTTATATATTACCCGCTCATAAAGAGGAAGATGCCAAGCGATTGGCAATGAAATACAAACTATTTCCTACAAGAATCACTTATGTAAAAGGGCACAAAAATGCAAAGATTAAACGCATCCTTATCTCGATGACAAATATGCCGGCTGAGCAAATCTTGCAAGACGAATTGATCATAGAAATAGTTCGACATAAATATACGGATGCCTACAAAAAACTTACACAAGATTTTTATTTGAATATGTAGAAAGAGCAAGTTCAGAACATTGTATCCATCAGAGCTATTGCTTTGATTTTCTAATATTTTTCAGCTTGTTAAGCTATTTGTTTTTTTATTGCTCCCGTAGGAGTATGCTGTTTGTAGCATCATAAACAGGTTCTAATTATAGCCCCTTCGGGGCGATCTGCATTTTGTACATTTGTGTACTTTTTTTTAACAGAAACAAGGATGGCTGAGGATTTTCAACGCCCTGCTGGGGGTATGTATATGGGTGCGTGTACGTGTAGAGACGCAATGCATTGCGTCTGTACAGACCGCAACATCTCTACTATGGGGAACGCTAAATTGTACGATAGCAGGAAAATAGATATTTGACACAATTTGCTTTTTTATTAAGGGTCGCCCCGTTGGGGCTAATCATATTTTGTTAATTTATACTACAAACAGGCTGCTCCTACGGAGCTTTTAATTAGCTTTTATCTTTTTAATGATTCTTCATGACTAAAAATTGGGTTCACCTTAATTTCCTAGGGATCAGGTGTTCTAATTTTATAGTTCTACGCTACAAGAAGTTTCCTCCGGAATAAGTTTATATAATTTATCGGCAGGACGAATTTTCTTTTCCATTTTAATCGAAATAACATCTCCTTTTTTTGCTTCGGTAGCCGGTTGCTCATCAACGTACATCGCATCGAGAATCATTTCAATAACACCGGTTGTCGGACCGGTAATCAAAATTTTGTCGCCTATTTTCACATCAAAGGCAAGGATGTCAAATACAGCTACTTGTGCTTTGGGATAATAATGGGTTCCTTTACCGATATAGGTTTTTTTCTGTGTGGCATGTGAGCCGGGTGTTGTCCATTCGCCTAGTTTTTGTCCGAGATAATAACCGCTCCAAAAACCACGATTATAGACGGTTGCCAATTGGGTCACCCAATATTCTATTTTGTTGCTTGTAAATGTGCCCTCATAAACAGAATCGATGGCTTCTCTGTACATTTTAACAGTGGTTGCCACATATTCGGGTGCCCGCCCGCGCCCTTCAATTTTTAATACTTTGACACCGGCATCTTTGACTTCGTCTAAAAAATCGATGACCATCAAATCTTTTGGAGACATAATATATTCGTTATCGACTTCCAATTCGATTCCGGATTCTTTATCAATTACCAAATAGGGTTTTCGGCAATTTTGTTTACAAGCACCTCTATTTGCAGAAGAATTATAGGTATGCAAACTCATATGACATTTACCCGAAATAGCCATGCAAAGTGCGCCGTGGCCAAAAATTTCTATTTCTACCAATCGTCCTGAGGGACCTTTGATTTGTTGTTTCTCGATCTGACGAGTGATATGTTTAACCTGACGCAAACTTAATTCCCTACTTAAGACCATCGTATCGGCAAAAGCAGCATAAAATTTAAGCGTTTCGACGTTGGTAACATTGATTTGGGTAGAAATATGAATTTCAAGACCAGCTTCGCGCGCCATAAACATGATAGCTTGATCGGCAACAATAACGGCAGACACACCGGCATCTTTTGCTGCTTGAATCAATTTTTTTGCGATGCCTAAATCATGGTCATAAATAATGGTATTTAAAGTTAAGTAAGTTCGTACACCATTTGCTTCACACCTTTGAACGATTTTGGGTAAATCCTCCAGGGTGAAATTTATACTTGAGACGGCACGCATGTTTAGTTGCTCAACTCCAAAATAAATGGCATCTGCACCATTGTCAATAGCTGCTTGAAGTGCTTCCCAGCTTCCTGCAGGCGCCATCAGTTCTATTTTATCAGATTTTCTCATATTTTATTTTTCCGTTGGCAAATGTAAGCAATAATCCGATTGGAAATGATTTTTGTCATATTTGCCTAAGATAAACTATTTTTAGATTTTTTCTTTAAACTTTTTTGTATATTCGTGCTAAAGATAAAAACAATAAAAAAATGAGAAAAATATTTTATGTATTAGGAATGCTTTTTGTATTTCAAATGACTGTAGGACAGGTTTCTAAGAATAAATCTTTTACCAATGTTAAAGGCAGTGATTACAAATTTACAATTGTAAAACACTTGGATGTTACGCCGGTTAAAAACCAAAATAGAACCGGTACTTGTTGGAGTTTTTCGGGATTGTCATTTTTTGAATCGGAATTGCTTCGCAAAGGTAAAGGTGATTTTAACTTGGCGGAAATGTGGATTGCACGCAATGCTTATTTAGGAAAAGCAAGAAACTATTTGCTGATGGATGGGCATCTTAATTTTGGAGAAGGTGGTGAATTTCACGATATCCCTTGGGTTATCAAACGTTATGGTGTTGTGCCCGAACAAGCATATCCGGGCAAGGTTTATGGCGGTGATAAGCACAATCATGCCGAGTTGCAAGCTGTTTTGAGCGCTATGTTAAAAGCCCTAAAAGACAAACCACAAAACCATAAACTCACCAAATCTTGGAAAAAAGCTTATACCGAAGTAGTCGATGCTTATTTAGGTGAATTACCTGACAATACCGAAGATTTTACTTTTACTTATAAGGGCAAAACCTATACGCCAAAATCATTTGCCAAGTATCTCGATCTTGATATGGATGATTATGTCGAATTGACTTCATTTACACATCACCCTTATTATCAACAATTTGCAATGGAAATTCCGGATAATTGGCAAATGCACACTACCTATAATATTCCATTGGACGAATTGGAAAAAGTAGCAGAAAATGCTATTATGAAAGGTTATACTTTTGCTTGGGGCGCAGATGTGTCCGAGAAAGGATTTTCGCATCGCAAAGGATTGGCTATTGTGCCGGCAGATGATAGAACTGTACAAGACAAACGCAGCAGTTCAAAAGAATTTGATGTAAATGGCGAAAAAATACCCAATGCTTTTTACCAACCCGTTCCCGATAAGAAAATAACGGCTGCTATGCGACAAGTTGCTTTTGAAAATGGCGAAACCACCGATGACCACGGTATGCATATCGTAGGAATTGTTAAGGATCAAACCGGTAAAAAATATTTTGTGGTAAAAAATTCTTGGGGAACCAAATACAACGAATTAAATGGTTATTTCTTGGCGTCATTTTCTTATTTCAAATATAAAACAACCGATATATTCGTGCACAAAGATGCCTTGCCAAAAGAGTTGAAGAAAAAATTAAACATTAAATAATCTATTAACTTAAAAAATAAAATTATTATGAAAAAGTACAGTATTATATTTATCTTTATGCTAATGGCTTTTGTGAGCCAAGCACAAACCGTTTATGAATACAAAATTATTACTACGGTAGAATCTATTGTCCCGATGGGAATTGGACGTTCTAGAATCGTAGAACACAATGTACCGATGAATTATGAAGCAGCTACGACCACTAGAGACAAAGGAAATCATTTCAAAAACAACAAAGTTAAAAGAAAAGGTTTGAAAATTAGTAGCTTTAATGAAACAAAGCTTTTAAATTTTTATTCAATGGTAGGGATAAATTTTCAAAATATAGCTTCTAACGATGCACTAATCTCTTCAAAATTATCAAAAATGTCAGCTGAAGGTTGGGAACTGTTTACAGTTGCCAGCGGGGTAGAAAGCGATGCGGGAAAAAACGATGGCAAGGGAATATTTATTACTCGTTATATATTTAGAAAACCTGCACAATAATGATTTTTTAGCAAATCCAAACTAAAATAAAACCACTCTTTAATAGGGTGGTTTTTATTTTGAAAAAAATTTGTTGATTTCGTCATTCATTAACTCGTTGTACATCAGCGTATAAGTATAATCTACTAAATCTTTTGTGTTATCCAATGTCAAGTCTTTGGTACTGATAACCGGAAGCATTTTTACCCGTAAAGTGCCCGGACTTCCATGAAAATTGTCGTAGGGAAATTTTCTTTTATTATCCAAAAAAACCATCGGTACTATATTTATTTGGTGCTCTATTGCCATTCTGAAAGCACCTGTTTTAAATCTGTCCAAAACAATAGAAGTATCATTGGGAATGCCACCTTCAACATATATCACAATACTATTACCGCGTTTGATAAACTTTTCTACTTGATCATACACATTTTTTTTGCTACTGGGTGAACTGCGGTCAACGGTAACATTAGACTTTTTATATAAATACCCAAATATGGGTAATTTGCCAATCGATTCCTTTCCTACAAACACAAACGGCTGATTGATAAGTTTTAACATCAAAAATATGTCCATTATGGAGGTGTGATTGCTGATAAAAATATATGATTGTTTGGGGTCAATCTTTTGTTTATCGATTATTTTAACCCTAAATCCCATCCAAAAAACAACCCAAACACCCCAAGTATGTTTAAGCCAGGCAAAGAGTGGTTGCAATGAATCAAAAATTATACTAACTAAAATAATTGGAGAAAGAATAATAATAGGCAATCCGGCAATGATTAGAAACCAAATGCGCCACAAAAAAGCCAGTATTTTTTTTATAAAATCCATAATTGCACAAAGGTAGTAAAAACTTTGTTTTAGTAATAATACCAAAACTATTCAAGGTTTACTAAGCTGTCTATTTTGAGTTCTAACTTATCTGCCCACAAATTTCTCCCGATAATCAAGCCATTTTTATCGACAAGAAACATACTCGGTATTTTTTTTATGTCATACATTTTAAAAATCCTTTTTGTAGAATCCAATACTTGTGTCCAAGGCAGTGAATCTTGTTTCAGGGCTTTGTGCCAAAAATACAAATGCCTGTCGGATGAAACGGCAATAATATTCAGACCGTTTGTGTGGTATTTTTGATACAATTTTAAATAGGCCGGATTGGCTGCTTCTCTACAAGGCCGACACCAAGAAGCCCAAAAATCAATGATAGTGGCTTTGCCCATAACATCTACCAAAGATATTTTTTTGTTTTTTGGATTGTAAGCTGAAAAGTTAGGCGCATAAAAACCATTTTTAGGCGCTTCCATTGATTTTGGATGTGTTTTTATCTTGAAACGATGTGTTTTCGCAGGTTTGCATGCTACGAGAGAGAACAATAACAAAATAATGGTAACACGCATCATTAAGCTAATTCAATATCAAACTGGGTTAAATTGATAAAATCTTGCAAACGATTTTTAATATCTTCTTTTTCGAGCGATTCAAGTCGTTCCGTACCAAACTTTTCGACGGTAAAAGAGGCCAGATTGGAGCCACAAATAACGGCTGATTTCATTTCTTCAAAACCAATGCTATTAATTTTTGCCAAACGACCGATAAAGCCTCCGGCAAAAGTATCACCAGCGCCCGTAGGGTCAAAAACATCTTCTAATGGCAATGCCGGTGCAAAAAATATTTTGTTGCTGTGAAACAACAATGCCCCGTGTTCGCCTTTCTTAATGATGACGAATTTAGGTCCCATTTTTTGGATCTTTTTGGCAGCCGTAACCAATGAATACTCTTTTGTCAACTGACGGGCTTCTTCTTCATTTACAATCAAAATATCGATTAATTCAATTGTTTTTATCAATTCGTCAAAAGCGGTATTCATCCAAAAATTCATTGTGTCCAAAGCAATTAATTTAGGACGTCTTTCCATTTGTTCAATGACCTTTCGTTGAAGACTAGGATGAAGGTTTCCCAACATTAAAAAATCGGCATCTTTATAATTTTCGGGTATGATTGGATTGAAATGTGCCAAAGCATTTACTTCGGTAACCAAAGTGTCGCGTTTGTTGAGGTCGTTGTGGTACTTTCCTTTCCAATAAAAAGATTTTTCGTCCAGTCGCTTTTCCACACCTTTAAGATTGATATTTCTATCGATAAATTT
>JANTGO010000077.1 GCA_024763015.1 Flavobacteriaceae bacterium | reverse complement strand
AAAAAACTTTTGTTACGCATATTAAATGATTTTTAATGATAGAGCAAATATATTGCAGAATATGCTCTTAACCAACTATTTTCTGTTAAATAGTGCTGGTTGTGAAGCCTGTAACAAAATTTGGCTGTTTTAGCGCAAATCAATTTTTCACACATAAAAAAATGCAAGGCGTTTGGCAATAATTTGCAAATGCCTTGCATTTAATTTAATAATATAACTATTTGTTAAATAGTCTTTTGTAAATCTTAAATAATTTTAGCTTTGTTTAAAAGCTTTAAGTTTTTCTATCAAAGCGGGAACCACTTCAAAAGCATCTCCAACCACGCCGTAATCTGCGGCTTTAAAGAAAGGTGCTTCCGGATCGTTGTTGATAACGACCATATATTTAGATGAATTCACCCCGGCAAGATGCTGAATAGCGCCCGAAATACCAATGGCAATGTATAAATTTGGTGCCACTTGTTTTCCGGTTTGTCCTACGTGCTCACCATGTGGACGCCAACCAATATCAGCAACCGGTTTAGAACAAGCGGTAGGTGCATCGAGTACATCGGCAAGTTCTTCTATCATTCCCCAGTTTTCAGGACCTTTCATACCCCTTCCGGCAGACACAATAATATCAGCATCGGTAAGCGGTACTTTGCCACTAACTTTTTCTACTTGGGTTACTTTAAGCATATCATATACGCCGGTGTCGATATTGGGACTAAAGCCTTCTACGCTTCCTTCAACGGGGTTTTCTTTTAGTCCAAAGGAATTTTTAGCAATTCGCAACAATTTTTTCTCCGTCAATAAAGCGGTATAGGCAATACCTTTGTTTGAGAACGTTTTTCTTTTGACGATAAACGCATCGGTATCTTCGGGCAATGCCATTACCTGTGACAAATATCCGGCTTGCATTTTTTCGGCTAAAATGGGACCTAAATAAACGGCATCGTTGCTAGAACTAATCAACACAAGCGAGGCGTTTTCTTTAGTAGCGGCTTCGGCAATACCGGCGGCATGTGCATAAGCATTAAAATTTTTCAAGATGGCATCTTCTGCATTTAAGACTTTTGAAGCGCCATAAGTATAAAGTTCTTCAGGGTTTTCCAAACCAAATCCTACGGCAACGACATCTTGTCCGATTTTATCGCCGTATGCCTTAGCATAAGCAGCTAATTCTTTAGCGCCTTTACTGACTTTTCCGTTTTGATTTTCGGCATATATTAATATTGACATAATTTCTTTTTTTTAAATGAATACTTTAGATTAGATGACTTTAGCTTCGTTGTGTAGCAAATTGATAAGCTCGTCTAAGTTGTCTTTGTCAACCAGCTTAATAGCACCTTTTGAGGGTGGTTTTTCAAATTTTTCAATTTTACTTTTCACTTCAGCTTCAAAAGCAGGAAGCACTTCCAAAGGTTTTTTGCGTGCCATCATGATGCCACGCATATTGGGTATGCGTAGTTCTTCTTCTTTGACCAATCCTTTTTGTCCGCCGATAATGATGGGCATAGTGGTGTCGATTATTTCTTTACCACCTTCTATTTCACGGGCAATTTCTATAATATTGTTTTCAATAACATCTAGACCGATACAAGCATTTACAAATTTGATTCCGGTCATTTCGGCTACCATACCATGCACCATTCCGCTATTGTAGTCTAGAGACTCTTTGCCGGCAATAATCAAGTCAAAATCATTGTTTTGCTTGATATACTGGGCGATTTGCGAAGCGGTGTAATAGCTGTCTGTTGGTTCGGTGTCAATTCTTACTGCACGATCGGCACCAATAGCCAAAGTTTTTCTGATAACCGGCTCTGTTTTAGCCATTCCTACATTTAACACTACCAATTCGCCACCCAATTTTTCCTTGAGTTGCATAGCTTTGGTCAATCCGAATTCATCATGCGGATTGATGACAAATTGAATCCCGTTTTCGTCAAACTTGGTGTCGTTTTCCGTAAAGTTTATTTTAGAGGTAGTGTCGGGTACACTACTCAAAAGCAATAATATCTTCATATGTTTATTTTTAGCGTTTTCTATTTTAAATTTTATCAATTTTTCCGGTTTTTCTACGATTTTTATCAAAATGCAAAAGAAATTCCGGTAGCTTAATATGATTTTAAAGGAACTCTTGCTGTTCTGTCTTAAAAAATCCGCTACGAAGTTACGAAAAATATTTTGTTTATTATGCGTGCATAATAAATTTTTTTAGCAAAAAAATATTTTTCGTATAAAAAGCTATATCTTTTTTAAAGATAATCAATAAATGTGGAAATTAATTGAATATTTTTTAATGATTTTATGTTGGAAAATAATTGTGCAGTAATATAGGTGGCTGAGTGATTCTTTCGGCCCAAGTCGGGAGAATAGTACCGAGACCCCGAAGTCAGAGTAGCAAAGAGGCTGCTGAGTGATTTTACCAAGAATGAGAAAAATTGTTTTGATTCTCCGACATTGAAAAGAATAATTATTAAACAAAAGTTTTCTGTTGACACTATTTAATAAAACATTAACTTTGTAACTTGTCTTTATGGCACAGTTTTTTCACAAAACGAATAGAGAACATGAACAAAATACTATTTTTTATGAGACGGAATTATAAATTGATACTGCTAATTCTTTTATTAGCAGGTGTTTTTTTTGGATTTAAACGATACCAACAACAAGTAGCGGAAGATAAAGAGGCTTCTATTTTACAACGTGTTAATCTTGTGATAGATTATGCGCATTATCACCCGTCAGAAATGGATGATAAATTTTCAGAAGCCGTATATAATAAGTTTTTGGAAGATGTAGATCCCTCAAAGCGATATTTGTTACAATCGGATATAGATTCACTTTCAAAATACAAAGACCAAATAGATGATGAATTGCAGGTATTAAACCTTGATTTTTATAAAAATGCTTATGAAATTATTACTAAAAGGCAAAAGGAGGCCTTAACTTACATCGATGAGGCACTTGATAAACCCTTCGATTTTACCCTTAAAGATACTTTAAATACAGATTATAAAAAACGTCTTTATGCCAAGAACAAGGCAGAATTAAAAGATCGATGGAGAAAGTATTTAAAATTAAACACTTTATCAAGAGTCTATGAGAAACTTGAAGCACAAAAAAAGAAAAAGGATAGTGCGGATTTTAAACCCAAATCTTTGGCTGAGATAGAAAAAGAAGCTAGAGAAGCAAGTGCAAAGAGTATTAAGAATTTTAAAGATTTGCTAAGTGAAATGGAAGAAAGCGACTATTTTTCTATTTTTATGAATGCAGTGGTCATGCAAAACGATCCGCATACCAACTATTTTAGTCCGCAAGGAAAAGAGCGATTCGACACCAGCATGGCGGGTTCTTTTGATGGCATTGGGGCACGCTTGCAAAAAGAAGGCGATTACGTAAAGATTATGGAAATCATTCCGGGCGGACCAGCTTGGAAACAAGAAAAATTAAAAGTAGGCGATCTTATTCAAAAAGTAGCACAAGGCGATGACGAACCGGTTGACATTATGGGCATGCGCTTAGACAAAGTCGTTAAATTGATCAAAGGTCACAGGAAAACAGTTGTAAAACTTACCGTTAAAAGAGTGGATGGAACCATTAAAACCATTGCGATTACGCGTGGAAAAGTGGAATTGGAAGAGACTTTTGCAAAATCGCTAATCATCAAACATCAAGGAAAGAATTTTGGTTATATCTATTTGCCGAAGTTTTATATAAATTTTAATGATAAAAACCAACGTTCAGCCGCTACGGATATCAAAAAAGAATTGGAAAAATTAAAAAAATCAGGTGTCAAGGGAATTATGATTGATTTGAGAAACAATGGAGGAGGCTCCTTGTCAACCGTTATTGATATTGCCGGATTTTTTATCGATAAAGGACCCGTTGTACAGGTGAAAGATAAACATGATGACATTGAAGTGCTAAAAGATAAAGACCGCTCGGTGGTTTATGATGGTTCAGTGGTTGTGTTGATTAACGAACTTTCGGCTTCGGCATCTGAGATTTTGGCGGCGGCTTTACAAGATTATAACAGGGCCGTTATCATTGGAAGTAAATCCTATGGAAAAGGAACGGTGCAAAATCTTGTAGATTTGTCACAAGTAAATGTGCCGGGCAAAGATTTTGGCGATTTAGGTGCTTTGAAATGGACGACTAAAAAATTCTACCGTATCAACGGTGGCTCTACGCAGATTAAAGGTGTACAACCCGATATCGAATTGCCCGACACTTACAAATATTTGGATATTAGAGAGGAAGATGAACCGACGGCACTCAAGTGGGATCAAATCCAAAAGGCTGATTATAAGTTGCATCAAATTCCTCATAAGGTTGAAATTATACAACAAGAGCAAGCGAGAATAAATAGCACGCCTTTGTTTAAAAACATTAATAAGAAAGCCAAATGGCTAGCAGATAATCGAAAAGACTACAAGATTTATTTAAACTTAGATGACTATACCAAGGATTTAAAAAAATCTGAAAATATCAGCAAGGAATTTGACAGTTTGACAAAATATGTATCTGATTTAGACGTTTCTTCTCTTACAGCAGATCTTGTTGGAAAGAAAAACGATACGATTTTTAAAGCCAAAAGAAGTAAATGGATAAAAGCAATCAAAAAGGACCCTTATATTGGTGAAGCGGTAAAAGTTTTGGAAAAAATGTCGAAGTAATGAAATACCTCAAATATATATTTATATTCTTATTCTTTTCGCAAGTTTCTTGCGAAAAGAATAAGAAATATGCCAATCCGTATTTACAGGATGTGAGTTTTTCTAGAAGTATCAATATGGATTTACCCGAATATGCCTCGTTAAAATTTGCCAACAATTCTGTCTTGATTCAAAACATTGGGCTCAAAGGCGTGATTGTTTTTAATACCGGATCGAGTTTTGTTGCTTTTGAAGCCAGCGATCCTAATCATTATCCAAGTGGATGTTCTAGTATGGTGCCTAATCAATTTACTTGCAAGTGTGATTGCGAAGGCAATGAATACAGTTTATACGACGGACAACAAATTTCAGGAACCGGACAATATACGATGAAACCTTATCACGTATCACAATCCGGAAATATTTTGCATATCAGTAACTAGTACTAAACAGTTATCGATTGGTAACAAGTAAATAAACCACTATTTATTGCTCCTGCTGAGCTTTTATTTAGCGTAAATCTTTTTAAAGATTCTTTATGATTTTAGAAATTTAGGTATCTTAATTCCCCAGGGGTCAGGTGTACTGAGGTTTGTATAAAATTCTTAGTACAAAATTAATATCGATTAAATTTTACAAACCGCCATTTTTCAGGATGCGTTTCTTTTTCCAAAACTTTTTCAATGCTATCGGGTAGGGCAGGGAAGAAGTCGATTCCTGTAAGTTTTTCAATACTGTCAACCGGTACGACAAATGTTTTTGGGCTGACCAGCGTATCGTGGTGTTTGATTAGAAAACCAATCATACGAGGTTTTTTGGGATTTTTATAATCCAAAACGATTTTATAAAAAACATCCGGTACGGCTACGCGCTCTCGACCGATGCGTTCCAGTCCTTTTTGAAGCACGCCACCGGTTACGATATAGAGTTTTCCATCGTGTTTGACCCAATAGCGAACTTGTTTTTCCAAGTCGTTCCATATTCCGGCATTAAAATAATGATCCATCGGACTGACATTGGAGGTATAAAAAGTATCGTCAAAAGCATCTTCTGAAAAACGCATATCAGCAGCCGGTAGTAGATGGCCTTTTTCATAGCCGTTAGGATAATAATTTTTGTAGTGCGCAGATTTGGTTTTTACCTTGGGGTCTCTGATAAAATAGGGGCGTTTTCGCTGCGCTTTGCTCACTTGTTTGGGTGAAAGGGCATAGGCAACCCATTCGGCATTTTCATAAGCTTCGTTGTACGAAAGTGTATAATAAGGATGATGAACCACTTCTCCGGTGGTGGATGTGGGTAAAAAATTAAAAGTATCGACTACCCGGGTAAAGTCTGATTTTTTTGAATAAACCTTGTTTGTTTCTTCGTTTTTACAGGAAACGATGAATAAGATGCCAAAAAAAAGGAGGAGTTGTTTTTTCATAATTTAGGTTAAACCAGTCGTTTTAGATCTTGTATTTCGCTAATCAAATTAATTTCTATTTGATGATTTTTAGGGTTGATTTTGTTGTGTTTGGAAATAAATATTCGTTCAAATCCCAGTTTTTCGGCTTCGCTGATGCGTTGTGCTATTCGGTTAACCGGTCGCACTTCTCCGGTGAGGCCTATTTCGCCGGCAAATGCCCATTGGGGCGAAATGGGTTCATCGTTGTTGGATGACAAAATGGCTACAGCTACGGCTAAGTCGAGTGCCGGATCGTCAATTTTGATACCGCCGGTAATGTTTAAAAAAACATCTTTGGCAGCGAGTTTAAATCCCATTCTTTTTTCCAAAACGGCCAAAATCATATGCAAACGCTTGATATCATATCCGGTGGTGGTGCGTTGTGGCGTGCCATAAACCGCAGGACTGACAAGGGCTTGCACTTCGACCAATAAAGGGCGTAAGCCTTCCATAGAAACAGCAATCACGGTGCCGCTCAATTCGCTGTCGTGGGTGGTCAAAAGTAATTTTGAAGGATTTTTTATTTCTGTTAATCCCTTATTGTTCATTTCGTAGATGCCTATTTCATGGGTAGAACCAAATCGGTTTTTGTTGGCACGTAATATTCTAAAAAGATGATTGCGGTCGCCTTCAAACTGCAAGACGGTATCCACCATGTGTTCCAATACTTTTGGTCCGGCAATTTGTCCTTCTTTGTTGATATGCCCGATAATAAAAACGGGCGTGTTATTTTGTTTGGCAAATTGAATAATTTCACTAGTGGTTTCCCTGATTTGCGAAATGCTTCCGGCTGAGGATTCTATGTAATCGGTATGTAAAGTTTGGATGGAATCAATCACCAGAATATCCGGTTTTTCTTGCTCTAAGACGTGAAATATTTTTTGTGTATTGGTTTCGAACAACAATTTCATATTGTCATTATCAATGCCGATTCGTTCGGCTCGCAAACGTATCTGTTTGGGACTTTCTTCACCTGAAACATATAAAGTGTTAAAAGGTAATCGTAGTGCCACTTGCAACATGAGAGTCGATTTGCCGATGCCGGGCTCACCACCGAGCAAAATGACACTTCCGGGGACGATACCGCCACCTAATACATTATCCAATTCTCCATTATTGGTTTTAATTCGGTAGGTTTCGGCAGTATCTATTTCAGAGAGTTTGCTAACTTTTGATTTTAAATGTGAACTACCATTCCCTGATTTTTTTAATTCTTTTTTGCTGACAACTTCTTCGACTATGGTGTTCCATTCCTTGCAAGTTGTACATTGTCCCATCCATTTGGAATATTGTGCGCCGCAGTTTTGACAGTAGTATATAGTTTTGGTTTTCACGTGTTTATAATTATATTTTTTTATTTGGTAACACATGGAACCACCATAATCATATTCTTGTGTGTAAAGAGAATTTTACATGGTGGTTTCATAATCAGTCTTTATCCGTAATCTTTCTTAACAATACTTTTTGTATTTGTTTTTGGTTGGCTTTATTGATTTTGATATAGAATTGATTGTCGAGCTCAAATGCTTCATTTTCTTCGGGTATTTCTCCCAATTTGTAGAGAATATAGCCGCCTAAGGTGTCATAACTGTCATCTTCGGGTATGTTTAAATGGTATTTATCATTGAGTTCTTCAATTTCATATCTGCCTGAAAAAATAAAGGTATTTTCATCCAATTGTTTTTCAAAAAGCTCGTTTTTGTCGTGTTCGTCTTCAATTTCACCAAATATTTCTTCTATAATGTCTTCTAGGGTAATCAATCCGGAAGTGCCACCGTATTCATCTAACACGATTGCAATATTTTTGTTTTGTTTGGTCATGAGTTTTAACAGCTCTTGAATCGGTATGGTTTCAGGCACAAACATTACTTTTCTGACGATAGATTTTATATTTTTAGGATTTCGAAACATCTCAAACGAGTGGATATAACCGATTATATCATCTATGTTTTCCTTGTAAATAATAATTTTGGAGAGACCGGTTTTGATAAATGTCTGTTTGAGTTCTTCTATACTGGTATTGTCTTCTTCAGCCACGATTTCGGTTCTGGGTATCATGATTTCACGCGCTTTTACATCGGCAAAATCCAGTGCATTATGCAGAATTTCCAGCTCGTTATCTGTTTCGCTGTTATTTGCCTCGGAATCTTCTATTTGCTGGCTAATAAATTTTCCCAATTCCAATTTACTGAAAGCGTATTGAATATCTTCTGTTTCAATTTTAAAAAATAAGTCAAGAATGGCATTTGAAATCCACAGGATAAATTGGGTGACAGGCCAAAATAACACATATATTATATAAGCCGGAAGCGCAAACAGGCGTAAGAGCTTATTGGAATATAATTGAAAGATGATTTTTGGTAAAAACTCTGCTGTAAACAATATGATCAAAGTAGAAATGACGGTTTTAAGCAACAATTCGTTAAAAGAACTAATCTCTGGATAGTGATTTGAGAAATATTTTGTGATAAGGTCACCCATTGAGAACCCGTAAATGACCAAGGCGACATTGTTGCCCACAAGCATGGTTGTGATAAAATTAGAAGGTTTTTCTGTGAGTTTGCTCAGTATTTTGGCAATAAATCCATTTTCGTTTTTATCTAGTGCCAATCTGATTTTATTGGCACTGACAAAAGCAATTTCCATACCCGAAAAAAAAGCGGATAACAATAAAAAGCTAATGATTACGATGAGGTCTATTTCCATATAACTGTATGTTTGCCAAGTATAATTGACTGCAAGATTTATAAAATTAATCGAGTTGTTTATTCTTAGAGCAAAGATAAGTAATAATGTCAATCATTTGATTGTTAAGTGGACAATTCGTTTAATAAATGGTGAAATTATAATTTTTTTGATAAATTTACGTTTTGATATTAAACCTTTTCAAATTCTTGAGGTCAAAGAAATAGAAACAATTAAAAAATAGAAACTTATGAAAAAATTAATTTTAGCCACATTAGTAGGTGTTTTCCTTTTGCAAAGCTGTAAAAAAGATCAAGCCAATGACACGCAAGACCAAGATGTAAGTCAAGCGGAAGCCAAATCAGTAATAAGCTCTGATGCTACAACTGATGATATTATTGACATGGTTGATATCTACGCTGCAGACGACAACACAACACGTCAAGGTGAAGATGCCAACAAAAGTTTTGCACACCCTCAGTTACCTTCTTGTGTAACACAAACAATTGTGAGAAATGGTGCTAGTGCTACCATTACTTGGGAATTTGATGCAAATGGCTGCTTAATGCCAAACGGAAATACCTATAGAGGTACCGTTACGATTAATCGCACCTTTGACATGGCCAATCATTCTATGTCAGGCGCTGTTGCTTTTGATCAGTTTTATGTAAATGATATTCATGTAGAAGGAGGTTTCGATTATGTGCGTGTACGAGACAATGGCAATGGACATCCTCAATCTACCAACAATTTTGATTTCACGGTAACTTTCCCTAACGGTGATGTTGCACAAAGAGCTGGTACACGTGTAAGAGAAATGATTGAAGGCTATGATACACCCAGAAGAGATGATGATGTATTTTTAGTTAACGGAAACAGTCATATGCAATTTAGAAATGGGGTTGTAGTCGATGCCGTTATTGTTACACCTTTGCGTAGAGAAATTCCTTGCAGATATTTTGTGAGTGGTACCATTAATATTACCAAAAATGGTAGAACGGCCATTCTTGATTTTGGTCAAGGGACTTGTGATAATGAAGCCACACTAACTTTGCCTAACGGTACAGTGAGAATTATTCACTTATAAGATTTTTGAAGTTTGATATAAAAAAAGGGAAGCAATTGCTTCCCTTTTTTTGTTATATTTTAATTAATGATAATTCTTTGTCGAACACTTTCGTATAAAATAATACCACATGCAACAGATACATTAAGAGATGAAATATGTTCGGACATAGGAAGTTTTACTTTTTCATCGCAGAGTTTCAAAATACTATATTGAATTCCTTTACCTTCGCTACCCATGATTAAGGCATAGTCTCCTATTAAATCTGTGTGGTACGCCAATTTATCAGTTTTTTCAGTAGCAGCAATACTTTTTATTCCGTAGGATTGCAGTAAAAAAATGGCGTCTTTTAGGTGTTTTACTTTGGCAATTGGAATTTTAAAAATACCACCGGCAGAGGTTTTTATAACATCTTCGTTGATAGGTGCACTGTTATTTTCAGGAATGATAATTCCGGTAGCATCAACGGCAGCAGCGGTACGGATAATAGCACCAAAATTACGTGGGTCGGTTACGCCATCCAATAAGATGTATATTTTGTTGACAAATTCACTTTTTTCTTCGAGCAAGTCCTCTAGTTTAAAAATTTTGACAGGGCTGATATATCCAACTACACCTTGGTGATTCTCTTTGGTAAGACGGTTTAATTTTTCAATGGGTACCAATTTGAAATTGATGTTTTTTTCCTTTAAAATTTCAAAGAGACTGATAGATAAACCACCTTTTAGGTTCTTTTGTATAAAAAGTTTGTCGATATATTGTCCCGATTTAAGGGCTTCCATTACAGGATGCATCCCGTAAATTAAATTACTACTCATATTTTGCAATTAATAATTCTTAGTTTAAGGTTATTAAAATTTAATACAAAGATAGTCTTTATTAAAGATAAGGATTGGTTAATATATGATTTTTTTTCACTGTTGTCCGATAAAAAATAAATAGAAAGGAAGTTATAATCAACTTCCTTTCCTTTTTTTAGTATTTTTGATTTTACAACAAACTA
>JANTGO010000076.1 GCA_024763015.1 Flavobacteriaceae bacterium | reverse complement strand
ATAATTATTTTAGCACTCGTTGTATATAAAATGGTTGCCGGTGGTAAAAGTAAAAAAGATAGCGGAGAAGAATAAAAAGTTTCTAATCTTCTTCCTATTTATAACTTTTTGCGCTACAAGATATTGAGCGCAAATTGTTTTTAAAACAACTTTAAAATTATCCAAAACAATATGAAAAACAATTTTCTCCTTATCATTTTTTGGATAGTTTTCTTTAGCATATTACACACTGCACAAGCACAAAAAATTGCCCTGCTCAAATATCATGGAGGCGGTGATTGGTATGCTAATATCACTACTTCTCTACCCAATTTGGTAAAGTATGCTAATGAACATATACACACCAAAATCAACACGCATATAGATGTTGTAACACCGGATGCCCCCGAAATTTTTAATTACCCTTTTATACATATGACCGGACACGGAAACGTGTTTTTTTCTGTAGAAGACATCAAAAATTTGCGAAAATATCTGTTAAACGGTGGTTTCCTTCATATTGATGATAATTACGGAATGGACAAATATATTCGTAAAGAAATCAAAAAATTATTTCCCGAAGTCAAGTTGCAAGAACTCCCCAAAACACATCCTATATTTAATAGTTTTTATCATTTTCCAAACGGATTGCCCAAAATACATGAACACAACGGCAAGCGCCCGCAAGCATTTGGTATCATTATAAAAAATAGGTTGGTACTGCTATATACTTACGAAACTGACTTGGGTGATGGTTGGGAATCGGAAGAGATACACCACGATCCTTGGGAAGTAAGAGAAAAAGCTTTGAAAATGGGATGCAATATTTTATATTACGCCTTTACCAATTAATCTTATCAGAATTAGATGAAACTCATAAAAAACATAGGACAACTCTTGCAAGTACGCGAAGGAAAACAAGCTTTGAAAGGTGAAGAAATGAGTATTTTACCTGTCATTAAGGACGCTTATCTCATTATCAAAGACAAAAAAATATACGATTTTGGCAAGATGCAAAATCTTCCTGATAATACCTACCGAGAGGTCATTGATGCCAAGGGACAATTGCTTATGCCCACTTGGATAGATTCGCATACACACTTGGTTTATGCAGCATCCAGAGCCGATGAATTTGTTGACAAAATCAATGGGCTTAGCTATGAACAAATTGCACAACGTGGTGGTGGTATCTTAAATTCCGTTAAAAAAATGAACGAAATTGATGCGGAAACACTTTATCAAAAATCTGCCTTGCTCCTGAAAGAAATTATGTCTTATGGAACAGGCGCCATCGAAATCAAATCAGGTTATGGATTGAGTATCAATGGCGAACTTAAGATGCTTCGTGTCATCAAAAAGCTTAAAGAAAATTTTGATATCCCGATAAAGGCAACTTTTCTTGGTGCTCATGCCGTCCCTATGGCCTATAAAAATAACAAAAAAGGATATATTGATTTGTTAATCAATGAGTTATTACCCATTATTGCCAAAGAAAAGCTGGCGGATTATATCGATGTGTTTTGCGAGAAAAATTATTTTACAGCCGAAGAAACTAATCAAATCTTAAAAGCAGGCATCACTTACGGATTGAAACCAAAAGTTCATGCCAACCAATTTAATAGCATTGGCGGCATTGATATTGCTACGCAAAACAATGCCTTATCTGTTGATCATCTTGAAGTGATGAACGACAAAGATTTCGAAATCTTGAAGCGATCAGATACCATTGCCACTGCCCTTCCCGCTTGTAGTTTTTTTATAGACATTCCCTATGCACCGCTAAAAAAAATGATTGATAATGACATAGCCATTTCCTTGGCAACAGATTTTAATCCGGGTTCTACGCCCACTTTTAATATGAACTTTGTGGTATCCTTGGCTTGTATCAAGCAAAAACTGACACCCGAACAAGCCATCAATGCGGCTACGGTTAATGCGGCTGCATCTCTGGAATTGGAGAATGAAATGGGCAGTATAGCCATTGGAAAAAAAGCAAATCTGATGCTTCTCAAAGCTTATATAAAAGATTTTAAAGAAATTCCGTACTTTTTTGCAACCAATCCGGTTGAAATGATAATAAACTAATAAGCTATTAGACAATGTATTAGACAATTATTTTAAGGTAATTTTAAAAATATTTTATTTTTTTAAAAAAAATTATACGATTTATTAAAAAATATTAGGTTGTTATAAAAAATAAATTACCTTTGCTGAATAATTAATTAAATATTTATAATGAAAACAGGAACAGTTAAGTTCTTTAATGAAACCAAAGGATTCGGTTTTATTATTGAAGATGAGTCAAACACAGAATATTTTGTACACGTTACAGGATTAATCGATGAAATCCGTGAAGGTGACAAAGTAGAGTTTGAACTTACAGAAGGTAAAAAAGGATTGAATGCAGTAAACGTTAAGCAAGCTTAATAAACTGAATAAGATTTTTACTAAGAAGTCCGTCTATTGACGGGCTTTTTTTTATGTTGTATAGTTATCTGTCCAAACCTTTAGCACAAGTAAAAAAGTTGTGGTCTACAAGTATTTTTTTCTCCATAGTAGCATTCTGTTTATAGCATCACGGATGCGTTTTATTTGTAGCCCCTTCGGGGCGGACCTAATAAGATTTTCAACGCCCCGACAGGAGTACGAGATTCGTATAGGTGTTGAGACGTTGCGCCGCAAAGTCTCTACGATGGGAAACACGATACAATTGTACCAGCTAGGAAATAGATATTTGCCATAATTTGTATTGATATTAAAAAGGTCGCCCCGCTGGGGCTCATTATACTTTGTTATTTTATGCTACAAACAGGCTGCTCCTACGGAGCTATTATACTAAACTGCTATCAAAATGGTGTTTTAGAAAATGAATTATTTTTTCTTTGATTGATGATAAAAATTCTTGCATAGCCGTAGCTACGGAATAATTTTTTGAAGAAAAGCAAAGGATTTTGCGAAGCAAACACGAACTCCTATTTAAAAAATATATAATTATGTAAGTAAAAAGAAACGTTTTATATTCATCATCTTGATAGCAGTTTAGTATTGATTAACAAATCTATATTTGGCATATCTGAATATTTTAAAAACCAAATTTCATGATTTTTTTAAAATTCCACAGGTTTAGTGATTGTTCCAAACCTTTAAATACAACTGTGCCACTTTTTTATAATCGTGATGTTTCTCTACAAATTCACGTGCATTTCTTCCAATTGTTTTAATCACCTCAGGGTTTTGGATTAAATCTGTTATTTTTTGATATAAATCTTCTTCATTTGGCAAGACATTAACTGCTACTTTTTTCTGCAAATTGTAATATTGCTCGAATTCGGTTTCTGCTCCGGTCAATACACATTTGCCTCTAGCCATTGCTTCTAAAGCATTAAAACCTTGATCATACGAATATAGCTGGTCGATAAAAATATGCGCTTCATTATATTTTTCCATATATTCATTGTATGGTAAGTTTTGTGCTAAAACAATTTCCACTTGATCCGAAAAATCTTTTTGAATACTTTCTAATACTTTTAAGATAATATGACTCCCCTTTTTGTAATAACTCAATAGATTAATCCCGAAAAAAATAACAATTTTATCAGAAAATTCTATAGAACTATATTTAATTTTATCAATATTGATAGGGTTGGGAATCATAGATACCGCCTTGGGAAAATCTGCATAAGGAATTTTATAATCCATATCTGAGGGGATGATTGCCTTAACATTTTTCATTAAATAATCATGTAAAGTCTTATAATCTTTACTCAAATATTTAAAAGAATACAAAAATTCATCTGTTAGATTAGGATTCTCTTCAAAAGGCGTCAAAATAGAATAACGCATACCTTTATGCTTATAAAAATGAATGGTATGAAAATCTTCTCCGCAAGCTGACAAAAAAACCTTTTTATTGTTGATAAAAATTGCTTTATAAAACTTTATTTCGTCCAAAGGTTTAATCCCAAAAGCATCTTCGTTGATCAATTGAACCACATCAAAATTTTTCAAAACAGGTAGTAGTTTTTTTAGATTAAAATAGACTTCTTTGGCAAAAATATTATAGTTAAAAAGCTTGTAAATCAGCACCCCTACTTTTTTGGTAAGCCAAGTTTTTTCCAAACGCGAAGACACATTAAAATCAGAAGGAAACTGCTTAAAACTATCACCGGTTCCTACCAAAACAACTTCGTGTCCTAATAGGATTAGCGCCTCTTTTAAAGTGTTGTGTAAACGACTGTATTCTCCTAGCAATAATATCTTCATAATAATGACAAAAGTATAAATAAAAAACTAGAATAATCTGAATAATTATTAGTATATTTGTATCTATTTTTAATTTTTTGAAAAAAGACATTTTATGAGTGAAGAACAAAACAAACAACAGCATTATTCAGCCGATAGCATACAAGCATTAGAAGGTATTGAACACGTAAGAATGCGTCCCTCCATGTATATTGGAGATGTCGGCGTAAGAGGTTTGCATCACTTGGTTTACGAGGTTGCAGACAACTCTATCGATGAAGCTATGGCAGGTCATTGTGATCGTATTGAAGTCATTATTAATGAAGACAATTCTGTGTCTATCAAAGATAATGGTAGAGGTATTCCCGTTGGTATGCATAAAAAAGAAGGTGTTTCTGCACTGGAAGTTGTAATGACCAAAATTGGTGCCGGTGGTAAATTTGACAAAGATTCATATAAAGTATCCGGTGGATTGCACGGTGTTGGGGTTTCTGTTGTAAATGCCCTGTCCGATCATGTTGTAGCACAAGTTTTTAGAGAAGGAAAAATTTACCAACAGGAATATAAAAGAGGGAAAGCCCTTTATCCTGTCAAAGTTGTTGGTGAAACGACAGAGACAGGTACTTTGGTAAAATTTCATCCCGATTCCGAAATTTTTAAACAAACCATCGAATTTGACTACGAAACTTTGTCCTTGAGAATGCGTGAGTTATCCTTCTTAAACAAAGGAATTACTATTACCATCACCGATTTGAGACAAAAAGATGAAAAAGGAGAATTTCTTCACGAAGAGTTTTTTAGCAAAGAGGGTTTAAAAGAGTTTATTCAATTTTTAGATGCGCATCGAGAATCTATTATCTCTGATGTCATCAGTATGGAAGGAGAAAAAAATGGCATACCTGTTGAAGTTGCTATGATTTATAACACTTCTTATACTGAAAATGTCCATTCATATGTCAATAACATCAATACACACGAAGGAGGTACGCATTTATCGGGTTTTAGACGTGGACTAACAGGTACCTTAAAAAAATATGCCGAAAGATCCGGCATGTTGGACAAACTTAAATTTGAAATTGCCGGCGATGACTTCAGAGAAGGACTAACCGCCATCATTTCCGTTAAAGTTGGTGAACCGCAATTTGAAGGACAAACCAAAACAAAATTGGGGAATAGAGAGGTAAATGCGCCTGTAAGTCAAGCAGTTTCGGAAATGCTTAACAACTATTTGGAAGAAAACCCAAAAGATGCCAAACAAATTGTAGAAAAAGTAATTTTAGCCGCCCAAGCACGTCACGCTGCCAAAAAAGCACGCGAAATGGTGCAAAGAAAAACCGTCATGGGCGGTGCCGGATTGCCCGGTAAATTATCGGATTGTTCTGAAACTGATTCTGAAAAATGTGAAATTTATCTCGTAGAGGGTGACTCTGCAGGCGGTACGGCAAAACAAGGTCGCGATAGGAATTTCCAAGCTATTTTGCCCCTTCGTGGAAAAATCTTAAATGTAGAAAAAGCATTGCAACACAAGGTTTTTGATAATGAAGAAATAAAAAATATTTTTACAGCCCTAGGCGTTACCATTGGAACCGAAGAAGATAGCAAGGCACTAAATCTTGAAAAACTGCGTTATAATAAAGTCATCATTATGACGGATGCCGATGTGGATGGTAGCCATATTTCTACGCTCATCTTGACTTTCTTTTTTAGATATATGAAAGATTTGATTGAAAATGGACACGTATATATTGCCACACCACCACTCTATCAAGTAAAAAAAGGTCAGAAAAAATCCTATGCTTGGTCAGAAGAAGAACGACAAAAGTTACAAGATGAATTTGGGCAAGGTGCACACGTACAAAGATATAAAGGTCTTGGGGAAATGAATGCAGAACAATTATGGGAAACCACAATGAACCCTGACACCAGAATTCTAAAACAAATAGTTGTTGAAAATGGCACCGAAGCTGATCGTGTTTTCTCTATGTTAATGGGCGATGAAGTACCGCCACGTAGGGAATTTATCGAAAAAAATGCCGTTTATGCTAATATCGATGCTTAAAAAACAATTTAGGCACGATTTATGTATCAAATATTACATATATTTATTACATTTTAGTTTAACTTAAGCATATAGTATGAAAAAGATTCTGATTATCATCATTTTATTCGCAACCGGAATGTCCAGTGCGCAATTTGAAGATATTTTCTCTTCAGACAGTGATGCGTATAAATACCTTAAACAATATACGCAACCGGCATTTAAAGGCTTGATGTATGCCTCTGCGGCGGGATGGAATACATCTGCAAAAAGTTTGAAACCTTTCAAGTTTTCTTTAGACATAGGTGCCTCAGGTGCAATGGTGCCGACAACAGATGAAAGCTTTAGCTTTAACGACAGCGATTATCGATATATGAAAATAGAATCGGGATCTAATGAAATTCCTACTGTAATGGGAAATGAAGCCCATACTACTTTTAAAATTGAGATTCCCATTAATTCAAATACAGAAAAAAAAGTAATGGAGTTTGATGCAATCGATGGGGTTGGTTCTAATTTACCTGCAAAAGCAGTTCCAGCACCCAACATTCAATTTTCAATGGGATTGCCCTTAGGGACTGAAGTAACACTGCGGTATCTACCCAAGATTTCATCTGATGGCGCTTATGTGAGTATATTGGGTGGTGGTGTAAAACACAGCATCACACAATATTTTCCCCGTGGAAAAGATGAAAATGGCAAAAAAAAGAAAAGAAAATTCAATCTGTCAGCTTTAGCGGCATATCAAAAAATTTCAACCGGATATGATTTCTCCGGAAATGATAAGGGCATCTCTCTTAAGCTTCAAACCCTTAATTTACAAGCAAATGCTTCTATGGATTATAAATTTTTGACAATTTACTCTTCTATAGGATATATTAAAGGCTTTACAGATTTGAGCGTGAAAGGAACCTATAACTATACCTATGATGTACAAACAAATAGTGGCACGCATATTCGTTATGAAGACGTGCAAATTGTTGATCCTTTGGACATAAACTATAGCATTGACGGATACAATGCTAGCTTAGGGCTCAGGCTAAACTTAGTTTTTCTTAGAATTTTTGCAGATTATACCATACAAGAATATCCGGTTGCACATGCAGGCTTCGGTATAAAATTTTAAAAACCTTTTAGATATAAATAAAAAATTACTATTTTTGTGCTTTCTAAGAAGCTAAAATTCAAATTTTAGTATTGAAATATAGATACGGAAAGGACAAGAGTAAATTAGTAATTTGACATAAATAAAAAAAACAAAAAATGAAAAATAGAATTTTTAGCTTAAGCTTATTAATCAGCATTTTTATGCTAGCTTCTTGCGGCTCAACAGAATCTTGTCGTCCTCGTGCTGCAGTCGTACAAAATCAAAAAGATATTAAAACCCTTACACCTGATGTGAACGTTGTTAGGGTTGAAGAAATAGCAACAAATAATTAATGAAATATTTAGTATTTATACTATTTGGCTCATTTTTGCTCATTGCTTGCGGAAGCAATAAAACCTGTGGTTGCAGACATTATTCAATCGTAAAAGTTGATAAAAATACTACCAAATATTCTGAAACATATAAGGTTTTAAATAAAATAACATTTGATAAATTGACTTTCTAGTAATATCAAAGAAAAACAAAAATATTCAAAACCCCTTGAATTATTTATAACAAATCAAGGGGTTTTATTATTTACTATTCATCGTAAAAGCTAATATAATCTTGCTTTATTAACCTATCGTCAGCTTACATCTTTAAGCATCAGAGTTGGTGTGTTCCAAATTGGCTTTGATAATGGCAAAAATCATAAAGGCCGCACTTATCCATTGTACCGGTGAAAGTATATTTCCATTGATAAAATAATCAAAAAAGATAGCCGAAATTGGAAAAAACAACTCGCTTATCGTCGAAATACTGGCTCTTACATATTTTAATCCATAGTAATACAATAAAATGGCACCTGAACCTGTCGTTAAGGAAATCAATACGATAAATAACCAATTAGTATTGGTCACTTGTGAAAAGTCTTTATAATAGCCGCCAATAATAATTACCGGAAGCATTAACAAGACAACCATTCCATACCTAAAAAATGTAGCAGAGATAAAATCGACTTTATTTAACAAATTTTTGCTAAAAACAGTAGAACTACCAAAAGAAAAGGCTGCCAAAATAGAAAACAATGCTGCTTTTATATTGCTAATATCACCATCTATATTTGGAAGATGTAAACCAAAAGTCAAGAAATGTCCCGAAATAATTGCCAATCCTGCCCAAAATAAAAAATGTTTGCTGAGTTTTTCACGTAACACAATGGCTGCCAAAATAATCGCAAAAACAGGTTGTAACTTTTGTAAAAGTACCACGACAGATAAATGTTTAAAATTTACCATAAAAAGTGCCTTTACAATGGCAATTGTACCTATTACCCCACCAAACAAACTAACCGCTATTAAGGAAAGAAAAGTAACGCGTGTAAATTTATGTAAATCTTTGTACCTTTTGTAAAAGAATAAATTCATTAATAAGAAAGGAAGTGCATGTAGGACAAATACCACAAAAACAACATTCAAATTTGATAATCTAGGTGTAAAAACAACGCCATCTAATCCCCATAAAACCGATGCAATACTTATCAGAATAACACCTTTAACAATCAATTTATTTTTTAACTTCATTTGTATGACATCCTTTGCTAAATATAGGAATTTTTTTCTTTTATGATAACCCATCATACATTAATAATTGGGTTTGCAAATATACATTTTTCTAGGAATATTTTTTTGGCTCCAAATCTTTGTACCAAACCAACAGACCATTCATAGCCAATGCTTTCATTTCGTCTTCACCGGGAAAAACTTTAACAGGTGCCAAAAAAGACACTTGTTTTTGTATATCACTCGCAATCATCTTGTTATGTGCTACACCTCCGGTAAGTATAATGGCATCTACATCGCCTTGTAATACAACTGCCATTTCGCCAATCGCTTTGGATATTTGATAAGACATGGCTGATAAAACCATTCTTTTTTCGTCATCTAGACCAGCAGTAATGTCTTGAATATTATTGCTGTTTAGATACGAAACCAAACCACCTTTACCTACAATTTTTTGTAGCATTTCCTCTTTTGTATAATCACCGGAATAGGCCATTCTAACCAAATCACCGGCTGGCAAGGTGCCACTTCGTTCCGGCGAAAAAGGACCTTCACCGTCCAGCGCTTGATTAACATCCACTACCCGACCCTTTTTGTGCGCCCCAACCGAAATGCCACCGCCCAAATGTGCTACAATTAGGTTAAGCGATTCATAGCGAATACCTATTGATGACGCATACCGACGGGCAACCGCCTTATGATTTAAAGCATGAAAAATCGAAATCCGTTCAAAATCTTTATGACCGGCAAAACGTGCTACATCTTGCAATTCATCAACCACCACAGGATCAGCAATATATACCGGAATGTTTCCTTCGGACAGTCGGGCACCAATCACCGCAGCCAAATTGCTAGCGTGTTGTTTTTGTGCATTTTTTAAATCAGAGAGCATTTTATCATTTACAACATATACACCTGATGCAACGGGTTTTATCAAACCACCACGACACATAATCAAATCTATTTGAGCCATTGATATATTGTGCTGTGATAAAGTTTTTTGAATGAGTTGCTTTCTAAAATCTACTTGCGTACTAAAAAAATCTCCTTGGGGTAAAATGGAAGTTTTATGCGCTATTTTTTCAAAGAGCAGTTGCTTTCCTCCTTCAAAAATAGCAATCTTTGTAGTAGTAGAACCCGTATTTATCACTAATGTCTTTGGATGCATAAGATTTATTTGTTGTTTACTGAAGCTGCAGCAAGCAATATACTGTTTAATTTGGTTTCTTCGGAATCGGCTCTGGAAGTCAGTACAATTGGAAAATCTGCGCCCAAGACGATACCGGCTACTTTGGCATTGGCAAAAGCAACCAAAGATTTGTACAAAATATTACCTGATTCTACATTAGGAACCAACAAAATATCGGCATTTCCGGCTACGTCGCCTTGTAATTTTTTTTGTTTCTTGCTTTCCAAGCTGATTGCATTGTCAAAAGCCAAAGGACCATCGATTAAGCAATTCTTGATTTGTCCTCTGCGTTGCATAATAGACAACAGCGCTGCATCTAGCGTTGAAGGCATTTTTTCATTAACCATTTCTATAGCAGATAAAGCAGCAACATTTGGTTTTTCTATCCCTATTTTTCTTATAAAACGAACCGCATTTTCTACAATATGCACCTTGTGATCCAAAGTAGGCAAAATGTTTAAAGCGACATCTGTAATGGCCAATAATTTATGGTATTCCGGTATTTCGAACAAAGCAAAATGCGACAAAAACGATTTGCTGCCCATACCGTATTCTTTATTGAGTACCGCTTTAAGCAAATTGGCTGTGGTAACATTTCCTTTCATTAAAATTTCCGCTTCGTTATGAACCAATAACTGGATTGATTTTTTTACGATGTCTTTATCGTTATCAAAGTCATAAATAGTGAATTTATCCAAATCCTTACAATTATGCGCTAATTTATATATTTCATTTTTTCGCCCCACCAAAATGGGCTCAATAACACCCATACGGTAGGCATGAATAACCGCATCGATGGAATGTTCGTCACCAGCTGC
>JANTGO010000075.1 GCA_024763015.1 Flavobacteriaceae bacterium | reverse complement strand
CAATTTATCCTAACCCAACTACTGATAGCATAACCATTTACGAGGAAACAGATATTAATATAGAGGATAATGAAATTTATGATACATTAGGCAATTTAATAATTAAAACTAAAAATAAAACAATAAACTTATCAAGTTTAGAGAAAGGTTTGTATATACTTAAGGTTGAACTTAAAAGTGGCAAACAATTAACTACAAAAATTATTAAAAAATAATAAACCTAATAGCATGTAGATAATTTTATTATTGAATAAGTAAAATTTGGTAGTATCCATTGCAATACTTCTTTTTTGCTTTATTTGTAGTGAATTTTATAGTTTAAAAATTTTTAAATATCCGCGCGCTCGAACGACCGGGAGCATCTACGCGTATGTCTAAAAAATAGCCAAAAGGCGTTTGTTCGCAGTTGTAATCAGCATTTTGTAAGCGTTTCTCTACAATATCAAAAAGGTTTTTAGTGATTTCAGGAGTTGCTTTGCTTTCGGATAAATGTGCAAATGAATGTAGCACGATGTGTTTTGTTTCATTTTTCTTGGCTGCCCATTTCAGATTTTTTACCAATTTGGTCTCCACATATTTTTGATTTTCTTCATCTTCGGCTTCCATTTGTGTAAAAGCGACCAATACATTTTCAAGTTTTACACTTTCTGTGAAGTCAGGGAAATTTTCCAGCGTTTTAATTTGTGGTTTATAAGCAAAACTTTCGCAGTAAATCATTAAGAGTTTCATATTTTTACTTTTTAATCTTGTTGGTGATATTTATTTTTGAGATTTATGATGAGATGCCGGTTTTTTGACTAAATTTGTGCAATGATATTAGTCTATACACATAAAATCAATCCCCGTGTCAATTATATTTTTAGACATATTTTTAACAATGTCCTGCTAATTTCGGTCAAATTTACAACAAAAATTGAAGAATTTATCGCTTTTGACGGCGCTAAGTTTTCTTATGCCCCACAATCTTTGGCAAATGAATTTCACATTCGCTCGCATGATCTTTTGTATCAAAAAGGCATCAAAGAAAACGATGTAAAATTTGGCTTTTGGGATGAGGAACCTATCTTTTTTGAGGTGCCGGATTCATCCATTCCTTTTGATATTTTTGCTGCCAGTTTTTATCTGCTCACCCGTTATGAAGAATATTTACCTTTTCAGTTAGATGTACACGCAAGGTACAATTATAAAAATAGTATTCTGACACAACATAGTTTGCTAAACAAACCAATCATTGAAATTTGGTCGGAAAAGTTAAAAGAAAATTTGCAAGAACGTTTCCCTGATTTGGTATTTCCCAAACGAGCATTTCACTTTGAACCTTTGGTGGATGTGAGTATGGCAACACTTTTTAAGCATAAGAATTTTTTGCGTTTTTTATTTGGTGGCTTTGACGACTTATTGCATCTAAAATTTCGCCGTTTTGTCCTGAGGCATCAAGTGTATTTTTTTGGCAAAAAAGATCCTTATGATACATTTGACCGGATTTTGCAGATAAAGAAAAAATACAAACACCCTTTGACTTTCTTTCATTTGGTCAGTAAATATACCGTTTTTGACCATAATATTTCTATCGAGAAAGATGCTTATCGCAAAGAAATAAAGTTTTTGGCAGATTACACAGACACCGGTTTACTGACCTCGTATTATGCGATGGATGATGAAAAAATGCTGGCGAAACAAATAAATACTTTGGAACAAATCATCCATAAATCCGTGCAAAAAGTCCGAACGCATTTTAACCGCTTAAAAATCCCCAAAACCTATCAGTTGTTTAATGCTTTGGAAGTCAAAAACGATTTTTCGATGGGGTATAATCATAAAATCGGTTTTAGAGCGGGCACCTCTATACCCTTTTATTTTTATGATATTGAGGACGAAACGGAAACCGCCTTACGTTTGCATCCGGTAGCTATTTCTGACATTATGTTAAAATATCAATATAAACTTCCGGTTGACAAAGCCTTGGAAATAATGATCGATCAAGGCGAACGCATCAAGCAACAAGACGGGCACTTTTATCCGGCTTTTCACAATTTTATTTTGAGTGAGGTCGATGATTGGCAAGCTTGGAATAAATTATATGTTGAAACCATTAAACACTTTACAAATGCCAAAATATAAAATTACGGATATTTTTTTCGACTTGGATCATACGCTTTGGGATTTTGATGCCAATTCTGCATTGGCTTTTGATAAACTCATTGCAAAACACAAATTGCCGGTTAGTTTGTCAGATTTTTTAGAAATATATGAACCCATCAACAGTCAGTATTGGGTGGATTATGCCAAGGGAACAAAGACCAAGGATGAAGTAAAATTTAACCGTCTAAGAGATACCTTTAAATCCTTGAATATTGACGTTTCACAAGAATTAATTGAAGTTTTGGCAGACGAATACTTAGACTTTTTAAAAAAGGAAAGCATTTTGATGGATGGCACGATTGAGATTTTAGATTATTTAAAACCCAAATATCGTTTGCATATTTTGACCAACGGATTTGCAGAAGTGCAGTCGGACAAAATGCGTCATTCGGGTATTGAAGATTATTTTGATTTGATGATTACTTCCGAGGAAATCGGTAAATTAAAACCGCACCCCGATGTTTTTCGACACGCATTGCAACAAGCAGGTGTATTTGCCCACAACACTTATATGATTGGTGACAATCTTAAAAGCGACATTTTAGGTGCTAAAAATATGGGCATGCATGTCGTGCATTACGATCCTGAAAATAAAAGTGATATCGACAAAAAAATTATCCCGCGTATATCTCATTTAGCAGCATTGAAAGAGATATTATAATTTTTGCTTGTTTTCCGTATTTTTTTCATTGTAAGTTACAATTACCTGACATTTAGATAAATACATTTTTTTTCGTGATAATATATGTTGAGCGTTATGTGCGTAGAGACGCCCAATTTGGGCGTCTCTACAGAATGTATAAATTTTATTTCTATTCGTGTTCATATTCCCGTGTAGAGACGTTGTGGCACAACGTCTGTACGGATCGCAACGTCTGTACGGGTGGTGGAGCAATAAAATAAAAAAAGAGCCACTCATGGGACTTGAACCCACGACCTGCTCATTACGAATGAGCTGCTCTACCGACTGAGCTAAAGTGGCTTTTGAGTTCGCAAAAATAAAGATATTTTTTTAAAAATCCAGATTATTTATGATATTATCTTCAACTAAGTTTGGTATGGTAATTTTTAAATTGGGGTTGCTATCCATAGCGCGTTGGGCGGTAAACATAGCATTGTCATTTCGCGCCCAATTTCTTCGGGCAATTCCGTTGTTTACATCCCAATAAAGCATTTTTTTTAAGCGACTTTTTGCATCGTCAGAACCATCGAGTACCATACCAAATCCGCCATTGATAACTTCACCCCAGCCAACGCCGCCACCGTTATGAATGCTCACCCAAGTAGCCCCTCTAAAACTATCGCCTATAACATTTTGAATGGCCATATCGGCTGTAAACATCGAACCATCGTAGATATTGGAAGTTTCTCTAAAAGGAGAATCGGTGCCGGAAACATCATGGTGATCGCGTCCGATTACAACAGGTGCTGAAATGATTTTGTTTTTGACAGCTTTGTTAAAAGCATCGGCGAGCTGGATACGTCCCCAAGCATCGGCATATAAAATACGGGCTTGTGAACCCACGACCAATTTGTTTTCTTGTGCGCCTTGTATCCATTTAATATTATCGACCATTTGCTGACGAATGCGTTTAGGTGATTGTTGCATCAATTTGGTGATAACCTTGTTGGCAATTTTGTCGGTGGTAGCCAAATCTTTAGGATCGCCACTGGTGCAAACCCATCTAAAAGGGCCAAAACCGTAATCAAAGCACATGGGTCCCATAATGTCTTCAACATAAGAAGGATAGCGAAATTTGTCGCCATCCATAATATCTGCACCAGCTCTGCTCGATTCGAGCAAAAATGCGTTGCCATAATCAAAAAAGTAAGTGCCTTCTGCCGTATGTTTATTGATGGCTTCTACTTGTCTGCGCAGCGAGGCGTACACATGTTTTTTAAATGCTTCTGGGTCACTTGCCATCATTTTGTTAGCTTCTTCAAAATCTAAGCCGATGGGATAATAACCACCGTTAAAAGGATTGTGCAAGGAGGTTTGGTCGCTTCCCAAATCTATGTGTATATCTTCCTGATAAAACTTCTCCCAAACTTCTACAACATTTCCAATATAACCAAAGGATTTGATATCTTTTTCGGCAAGGGCTTTTTTAACAGCTTTTGCCAATTTATCTACATCATCTATTAAAATATCTACCCAACCTTGTTCATGTCTTTTTTTGGCTGCTTTTGGATTGACTTCTGCTACTACAGAAACAACTCCGGCAATATTTCCGGCTTTGGGTTGTGCACCGCTCATACCGCCCAATCCGGATGAAACAAATAAGACGGCTTGATCTTCATCTTTTTTGAAACGTTCTGCAATAATTCGCTTGGCATTTAAGATGGTAATCGTGGTGCCATGTACAATGCCTTGTGGTCCTATGTACATATAACTACCGGCAGTCATTTGTCCGTATTGCGTATTTCCAAGCGCATTATACCTGTCGTAATCATCTAAAGAAGAATAATTTGGGATCATCATGCCGTTGGTAACAACTACGCGTGGGGCATCTGTATGCGAAGGGAATAATCCCATAGGATGGCCGGAATACATCACCAAAGTTTGTTTGTCATCCATTTCAGAAAGATATTTCATCGTGAGCAAATATTGCGCCCAATTTTGAAAAACAGCACCATTACCGCCATAGGTAATCAATTCGTGTGGGTGTTGTGCCACTTTAGGGTCTAAATTGTTTTGAATCATCAACATAATAGCTGCCGCTTGCCTTGACTTGGCAGGATATTCATCGATAGGTCGTGCATACATCTCGTAATCAGGACGAAAACGGTACATGTATATTCTGCCATGTTTTTTGAGTTCATCGGCAAATTCTTGTGCCAAAACAGGGTGCCATTCTTTGGGAAAATATCGCAAAGCATTGCGAATGGCTAACTTTTTTTCTTCATCATTCAGCACATTGCGTCTGGGTGGCGTGTGGCTAATTTTGTTGTCATAAGATTTTGGAGCAGGTAATTCGCTTGGAATGCCTTGATTTATAGCTTGTTGAAATTCATTCATAATTCAAAAAATTTGCTGGATAAAATTACTGATTTTTTTTGAATATTTCTGTGTTTTCAAAGAAATCATTTATATTTGAACTCAATTATTTATACTAATAATTTGGTTTGCGTAATTTGTAAAATCTCCTATTCATGAAGCTGTTTAGATTTGTTTTATTATTTTTATCGATGCTGTTTATTGGGTATCTGGCTGTTCAGATTTATAATCAAGAACGTACTAAAAACGTATACAAATCAGACTTGGTCGAATTGTCAAATGTAAAATACGGTTTGTTTAACGTAGATCAATGGAAAGATAAGATCTCGGATATTGTATCGGCAAAAGTGGCTTCTTTTAAAATAGATACGGACAATAGGGCTGCTCTGGAAAAGAAAATATCCGTTTTTTTGACCAAGGTAGTCGATGAATTGGAACAAGATGCGCGAAAAAACAATGCCAAGCAGAGTATTCTGGGTTTTGATTATAAGAATTTTGTGGCGGATGTTTCCGGTGTTTATGAGCAGTTGCATAAAAATATTCCTAAAATTTCCAGACAAATGTTGGAATATGTGGATAAAAAGGAAAATAAGGAAAAAATTAAGCAATATATCCTTAACCAGTTAGATGATTATGCAGCCAAAACCTTTGCTAAGATGGATTATAGCATTTATAACCAAATTATTACAAAATATGGTGCAAAAGATGCTAGTGAATGCGTCATAAAATTGCAAAATCGTATTGATAAAGCGAGGCAAAAAATCATTGTTTTATCGGCAGTTTTTTTTAGTTTGGTTTTGATTTCTTTTATGATATTGTTATGGCAGAAAACATTTAGCAAATGGATGTATGTGCAATACGTTACGATTGCTTTTGTATTGCTTTTGTTGGGCTTGTTGCTTCCAATGATCGATATTGATGCACGTATTTCCAGCTTGTCTTTTAATCTTTTGGGACAACCCATTCAGTTTAGCAATCAGATTTTGTATTTTAAGAGTAAAAGCATCTTGGAAGTTGTCAGCTTGATGTTTAGCCAAGGTGATTTTAAAGTGATGGCGGTAGGTTTGTTAATTCTCATTTTTAGTGTTTTGTTTCCTATTATCAAGTTGATAACCATTGTTTTATATATTTTTAATAAAAAAGTCAGGAAGCACAATCTCGTGGATTATTTTGTTTTTAAAATTGGTAAATGGTCGATGGCAGATGTAATGGTGATTGCTATTTTTATGGCTTATATCGGTTTTACGAGTATTATTTCCAGTCAGTTGGATCAATTGGGACATATTTCAAAGAGTTTGGAAGTGATTACCTCCAATCAATCCGAGTTGCAATTGGGTTTTTATATTTTTACTTCTTTTGTGGTTTTTAGTTTGTTTATTTCGTTCAAATTAAAACAGAATATCAAGAATATTTGATTTTGTTGGTGCATTTTATCGCGTTCTCCGTAGAGACGATTTGCAAAACCTCTTAACATGCGGCTAATGTTAAAAATAAGAAAAAATTAGGGATTTCAACCTACTTTTTCCTTAAAAAAGACTAAATTTGCTGTCAATTTTGACATATAATATAAGTTTAATGAATTGAATTGTTTATGCTATAAATTACATTCAACATTAAGATACTTAACAAAAAAATAATACGATGAAAAAAATCTTTACACTTATGTTGTTAACGATTGTTTTTGCGGTGCAAGCACAGTCCGGCGATGTAATGATGACCGTAAACGACAAGCCGGTTAGTACGCTAGAATTTGAAAAAATGTACACCAAGAATTTAGATTTGGTGCAAGATCAGGAGCAAAAAGATATCGATAATTATTTGCAACTATTTACCCATTATAAATTGGAATTGGAAGATGCGTATGCCAAAAAATATGACACTTTGCCGAGGTTTAAGCGAGAGTTGAACAGCTACCGAAGAGATTTGGCAAAAAAATATTTGTCTGATGATGATATCTTGGAAAAACTCATTAAGGAGGCTTATGATCGAAGCAAGTTTGATGTCAGAGTGGCACATATCCTTATTCAGGTTTCGCCCGATGCCAGTCCAAAAGATACATTGGCTGCTTATCATAAAATTGAGAAAATTTATCAAGAAGCACTTCAAGGAGGTGATTTTGGTAAATTGGCACAAAAATATTCACAAGACCCTTCTGCCAAACAAAACAAAGGCGATTTGGATTATATCAACATTTTTCACACCGTTTACCCTTTTGAAACCGCTGCTTATACAACACCGGTGGGCAAAATTTCAAAACCTTTCAGGACCCGATTTGGTTATCATATTGTCAAAGTTTTAGATAAACGTCCGGCTTTGGGAGAAGTGGAAGTGGCACACATTATGACCCGTGATCAAAAGGATAAAGTGAAGCAAGTTTCCGATGCCAAAACGCGTATTTTTGAAATTTACAATAAAATTAAAACGCAAAATGGGAATTTTGAAGCCCTAGCTAAGAAATTTTCTGATGATAAATCTACGGCAAAATATGGTGGAAAATTGCGTCGTTTTGGTATTCGACAAATGATTCCCGCTTTTGAAAAAGTAGCATTTTCTTTGCAAAAAGAAGGCGATATTTCAAAGCCGTTTCAAACTAAATACGGCTGGCATATCGTCAAACTTATCCAAAAATATCCGGTTGCATCCGATTTTGTAAAAGCAAAAGAAGGATTGCGTTACAAGGTGATGCGCGATGCCCGTTCCAAATTGGGAAAAGAAAAACTGATGAAACGCATTGAAAAGGAATTTCCGATACAAATGATTGGTTCTCTAGACAAGGTTTACTCCTTAATTACCGATGATTTCTTTCATAATAAATGGCAAATCCCCACAAGTGCTATCAAAGATGCCGACTTGTTTAGTATCAAAAATGATGAAAAGATAAAATATGATGATTTCTTTAAATTTATTTATCGAAGACAACATAAAAAACCGACCAAAGCTGATGACAAAATAAATATTATCAACCAACTTTTTGATAAATTTAAAAAAGAGAAATTATTTTCGTATTACGATGCACATTTAGAAGCCGTTTATCCTGAATTTGCAGCTATTATGAAAGAATATCGAGATGGTTTATTGATGTTTTATATCAAGTCGGATATGGTTTGGGATAAGTCTGTAAAAGATACATTGGGACTCAAAAATTACTACGACCAACATAAATCAGACTTTAAATTGCCAAAAAAATATGCTGTTTTACTAGTGCAAGCAAATGATAAAAAGACTGCTAAAAAAGTTTTAAAAGCAATTAAAAAGGACAAAGATTCTAAATATTTAAAATCGAAGTTTAAAGATTTGATCATCAAAAAGAAGGAATATAATGCCGATGATGCTTATGTGAAAAAACACGACTTGGATGCGCATCAATATGTGATGTTTAAAGAAAAAAATGAATATGTAATTTTAAAAAGAATAAAAACATATCCTGCTCATATTCCGTCGTTTAAAGATGCGAAAGGGATGGTAACCAACCAATATCAACAATATTTGGAGAAACAATGGATTGAAGCTTTACAAAAGAAATATCCGGTACATATCAACCAACAAAAATGGCAAGAAATTCGTGCAAAATATAAAAAATAGTTTTCTACTTATCCTTGTAATCCTTTTGCAATCTTGTCAATATTTTGGCAAGGCGGATGAGCGAGTGCCTATTGCCAGCGTTTACGACAAATATCTTTATTTGGAAGATGTTTCGCCTGATATCTATCAAAACAAAACAAGTCAGGATAGTACCTTAGCGGTTCACCAATTTATTGAGGAATGGGCATATCAACAGTTGCTTTTGGCGCAAGCTGAAAAAAATATTGATATGAAGAAGATTAACAAATTGGTGCAAGCCTATAAGACAGATTTAACGATTGATACTTACAAGAGTCTGTGGGTTGAGGAATACATCGATTCCGTCATTCCACAGGATACAATAGCAGTTTATTATCAAAAAAATAAAATGTTTTTTACGGCAAAAAAACCGATGTTGAATGCCAAATACTTAGTCATCGATAAGACAGATAAATCGATAAATAAGTATAAAAAATGGTTTTTTTCGGACAAAGAGGATTTTCAAGACAGTTTGATCAATAAAAGTTTTCATTTCAAAAAATTTAATATCAACAATGATAAGTGGACGGATTTAGATGCTTTTAGAAAGGATTTTCCGGTGTTTAATCACATAAGTGAGCGTCAAATCTTAAAAAAAAGCAAAAAGTTTGTGTTAAGAGACAGTTTACGACTATATTTGTTGTTTGTAAATGATTTGGTTTTGGAAGATCAGCCGTTGCCGTTGAGTTTTATTAAAAATGATTTAAAACAATTGGTTTTTAGCCACCGAAAACAAAGAATGTTAACCAAGCTGCAAAAAGAAATGAAGGAAGAAGCGATTCAAAAGAAACACTTCAAAATATATAAAATAAAAAAGTAAAATGAATAGATTAAAATTAAGTATTGTCGGATTGATTTTGTTGATGGGTACGCAAATGTTTGCCCAACAACAAAAGATAAAGGTTGATGGAATTGCGGCAGTTGTTGGTGATCAAATCGTGTTGAATTCCGAAATCGACCAGCTCAAAATCCAATTAAAACAACAAGGCATCGACATGAAAACTATGAACGATTGCAAAATATTGGAAAAACTACTTCAAGACAGAATGTTGTTGCTCGAAGCCAATAAAGACACAACCATCGTGGTAACCGAAAAAGAGGTAGAATCTATGGTCGATCAGCAAATTGAATATATGAAAACCCAAATGGGTGGCTCAATAGAAAAAGTTTTGGAGTTTTACAACAAAAAGACACGTCCGGAACTCGAAGCACAGTTAAAACGTATCGATAAAGATCGTAAACTAAGCGAATTGATGAAGGAAAAAGTAGTCAAAAATGTTGATATAAATCCCGAAGAAGTAAAAACTTTTTTTGATGCCATTCCCAAGGATAAAGTCCCCGAAATAGGTACACAAGTTGAACTATATCAAATTGTTATCAATCCAAAGCCCGATAAGGAAGAAGTTGATAAGGTTGTCAATAAATTAAAAGAAATCAAGAAGAAAGTGGAGGAAGGGTCCAGTTTTAGAGCGCAAGCCGTTTTGTATTCTCAAGACCCCGGTTCCAGGGCAAATGGTGGCAAGTATGTTTTAAAAAGAAAATCACCTTTTGTGCAAGAGTTTAAAGATGTCGCTTTTAGTTTGGATGAAGGTCAGGTGTCAGAGCCGTTCAAGACGCAATTTGGCTGGCATATATTGTATGTTGAAGCGGTAAACGGACAAGAGCGCGTGGTTCGCCATATTCTGTTAATTCCCGAAATCGGTTTTTTGAACAAACGACAAGCCAAGAAAAAATTAGATACCATTAGAAAACGTATTCTTGATAAAGAACTAAGTTTTGAAGAAGCTGCCAAAACTTTTTCGGATGATAAGGAGACCAAAAAATTGGGCGGACAAATTGTCAATCCCAATACAGGAGAAACCCTTTTGGATTTGATGACTTTGGACCCTAAACTAAATCAAAAAGTTCAGAACCTAAAAGAAGGAGAAATGACCGGTGTTTTAGAAGAAACCGATGCCACCGGAGCAACCAGTTATAAACTGCTTTACGTTAAAAAACGTGTCGAAACCCATAAAATGGATTATGTAAAAGATTATCCTAAGATAAAAGAAATGGCATTGTCTGATAAAAAGGAAAGGGAATTAGACAAATGGGTGAATGACAAAATCAAAAACAATTACGTCAAAATTAAGGGTGATTTTGCAAAATGTACCTTTAGAAGTCGTTGGATTAAATAATCAATCCTAGTATTTATTCGATTTTTTGAATTTATTCGATTGTATTATGTAGAGAAGCACGGTTAACATGTAGAGAAGCACGG
>JANTGO010000074.1 GCA_024763015.1 Flavobacteriaceae bacterium | reverse complement strand
TTACCATCAACACGACGCCAATAGTCGATGTTTTAAACGGTGTTACGGCATGTGACAGTTATACTTTACCAAGTTTAAGCACTGGAGATTACTACACCGCTAGCAACGGCGGTGGTACGCCACTAAGCGCAGGCGACAATATCACAACTACGCAAACGATTTACATTTATGCTAGCAATGGGACTTGTTCCGATGAAAGTAGTTTTACGGTAACGATTAACACCACACCTACGGTAGATGTTTTGAATGATGTAACAGCATATAATTCATATAGTTTACCAACTTTAAGTGTTGGAGATTATTATACAGATACTATGGGTAATGGCACACCTTTATATGCCGGTGATCAAATTACAAATAGCCAATTGGTTTACATATATGCTACAAATGGTGATTGTTATGATGAAAGTAGTTTCACAATTACAATTATTTATAAATTAGATTACCCACATTTTTTCACACCTAACGGTGATGGATACAACGATTATTGGAATATTACCGGTGGAAATATTGCCCCGAATACGCCAATTTATATTTATGACAGGTATGGAAAACTATTAAAAGTTATTAGATATGGAGTTACAGGTTGGGATGGCACTTATAATAATCATAATGTACCCGACGATGATTATTGGTTTAAAGTTAGTATGTCCGATGGGCGTGTAGGGCAGGGACATTTTGCTTTAAAAAGAGGATGATTATAAGTCAAAAACTGAAGGTCTTTTTTGCCAAAAAAAATCTTTTATTCGTAAACTAAAAGCAAACATAATATAAAAAATAAAGGATAATCCGAGGGTGGCAAAAGAGGTATAGATAAAAAACAATCGTACATTGCTAACCTGAATACCGAATTTGTCTGCGATGCGGGTTGAAACATTAAATCCGTGTTTTATAAAGAAGTATTTAATTTTTTCGGGCTTCATTATTTATTTCTTTTTTTAAAATATTATGTGCAATTTCACATTGCAAACATTTGTTTTGTCTGCAATAATTTTCGTTTAACTGTATGATAGCTTGCGAATCTAAGGCATTTTCAGCTACTAAATTTATTTTGCTAAAAATATTGATAATGCTATTCTTTTCCGGTTTAATACTTTCGATTAAATTAATTATTTCTTCATTATTATTGACTCCGTGGTGTTTTTGATAAGCAAATTTTAAGGGGACAATCACATTTATTAAGATAATGTCGATAAAATTTGTTCCAATTTTTTTTACCCTATTTTTGGTTTGTTTGCTGAAATTATAGTGTGTGTTCCAGTAATCACCGGCTTTTATTTCGAAAAATTGGTAGGCATCTTTTGGTTTTTTTATCTGCATTAATTTTTCAAATAAATGATCGGTTTGATGGTATAATTGAGCAAATTGCGCCAAACGAATCGTTGGAAAATTTAAGGGGCGTAGTCTGTGAAATTTAATAATATTATTGGGTAATATTTCTAATTTATATTTTGCTTTTAAAAAATTAAATTCCTTTTGGAGTGATCGATAATAGGTATCATTATTTTCTTCTTGTAGAAATCCACTAATACCAAAAAGTAAAGCTTCTAGTTGAAAAACACTATTTTTATGTTTTTTAAGAATGTCATAGGAAATATATTTAGCCAAGAGTTCGAAAGCATCTTTGTTTACGACACCGCCAAAATACTTTAACAAAGTTTCAAAAAGCACTTGTTCCCAATCGTTGTTAGAATGATTAAGCATGCTTTTTACAATTGTGTATTTTTGCTCCAACCTTTCGAAATAAAGCTTATATTTATAGTTAATGATTGTAAATTTGTCTACGTTTTTTATATCGTTTTGACAACGTAGAATAGATTTATTTTTAATAAGTTTTGTATAGTTTTTTACCACGTTTTGGTAAATATACTTTGATAAAACAAGTGTCGGAACTTGAGCGTTATTAAGATTATAAATAGGCATATTGTCCTCATAAACAACATGAAGGATAATATTGTCATAAGCTTTATCTTTTTCGTGCCCGTGTGCATACCAATCGGAAGAATTCTTGTGAATTTCGACATTTCCTACCCAAAGAATTTCATCAATTTTTATTTTTGCCTCCAAAAAATCAGGACCGGCATTGGTATTGTGAAATCCCCTGGAAATAATTTTCACTTCTTGGTTTTGGTTTGTTTTTAGCTTATCCGTACTAAAAAATCCATTATTCCAAATGTAATGAAGAAAATCTTCTTTCATTTTATTTGATTTATTGTGTGTTGTGTCAATAAAGTTTATCTTATAACAAAAGTATAAAAAAATATTGAAGCGCTACGTTTTTTTAAGTTTTTTTAGATTTCTATAAGCAATATCTATTACAAAAAACTTATTTTAATTTTATTTTGATGTTTTTTTGTGAAAAATTAATGATGTATAAACAATTTTTATTTTTCATACTGCTTATGACGATTACAAATTGTCATACACAAAAATCGACATCTATGCCACAAAAAAAACATGCTTTTACCAATGATTTAATACATGAATCCAGTCCATATTTATTACAACACGCGCACAATCCGGTTCAATGGCATCCTTGGGGAAAGTCTGCAATAGATGTGGCAAAAAAATCAAATAAACTCTTGATTATCAGTATCGGGTATGCAGCTTGCCACTGGTGTCATGTGATGGAGCACGAGAGTTTTGAGGACACTATTACGGCTAAATTAATGAATGACCATTATGTCTCGATAAAGGTTGACAGAGAAGAACACCCCGACGTAGATAAAATATATATGAGTGCGGTACAACAATTAACAGGTAGAGGTGGTTGGCCACTGAATGTCATTGCACTGCCGGATGGAAGACCTGTGTGGGGCGGCACCTATTTTCCCAACGACAAGTGGAAATCAGCCTTGTATCAAATTGCAGATTTGTGGCAAAAAAATCCAAAAAAATTATATGATGTAGCCGATCAGTTGGAAAAAGGTATAAAAGCAGCAGAAATAATCCACCCAAACACTTCCGGTGAGAAGTTTGATAAAGAAAGCATTAAAAAAGCTTTGTCGTTTTGGAAACAATATAAGGATGATACGTATGGTGGTTTTAATAGGGCTCCAAAATTTCCGATGCCTGCACAATACCAATTTTTATTACGTGCCGGTCTGCAGTTGCAAGACAAGGATATTCAGAAGTTTGTCAAACTAACTTTGGATAAAATGTTGCAAGGGGGTATTTACGATCATATAAACGGTGGTTTTGCGCGCTATGCGACCGATACCAAATGGCATATTCCGCATTTTGAAAAAATGCTGTATGACAATGCGCAGTTGGTTTCTTTATACAGCCAAGCCTATTTATTGTACAAGGAGGATGCTTATAAACAGGGCGTTTATGAAACATTGTCTTTTGTTCAAAATGAATTGATGGACGACACCGGTGCTTTTTATTCATCCTTAGATGCTGATAGTCTTGATGAAAATGGAGAATTGGAAGAAGGGGCTTATTATGTATTTACGAAAAAGGAATTAAAAGAATTAATCGGTGAAGATTTTCCATTGTTTAAGGAATATTTTAATATTAATGCATATGGATTATGGGAAGAAGGAAAATACCATCTCATAAAGAAAATGAATGATGATGCCTTTGTAAAAGCTTATAATATTTCAAAAGAAGATTTACTAGACAAGGTACTTCAATGGAAAGAAATATTAAGAAAATACAGGGAACATAGAGAACGTCCACGTTTAGATGACAAAACATTGACTTCTTGGAACGCTTTGATGTTAAATGGATTTGTAGATGCTTACAAAACTTTTCAAAACCCTGAATTTATAGAAGTGGCCTTAAAAAATGCAAGATTTATAAAACAACATCAGATCAAAAAGGACTTTAGTCTTTGGCATTCTTACAAAAATAATAAAAGTACGATTGATGCTTATTTAGAGGATTATGCTTTGTTGATAAAGGCTTATATAAATTTGTATGAAGTTACCGGAGATACTCAATGGTTGTTTCTTTCAGATGAATTGTTGCAATATGCCATACAGCATTTTTATGACCAAAGCAGCGGCATGTTTTATTTTACAGCTAATGATAAAAATGATTTGTTGACAAGACCAATGGAAACGGATGATAACGTAATCCCTTCATCAAATGCCGTAATGGCGGATAATTTGTTCAGATTGGGACACTTTTTTGAAAAGCAGGATTATATCGATAAAAGCACCATAATGCTCCAAAATATCTTGCCCAAAATTGGCCGATACGCTCCGGGATATTACCAATGGCTTAATGATATACTCGACCATATCGGCGATTTTTATGAGCTGGCTATTGTGGGAGTTGATGCCAAAAACGAAGCTTTAAAATTGTATAAATATTACATTCCTAATAAAATTATTGCCTTTGCTGATAAAGAAAATGATTTGGCATTGTTGCAGAATAGAATGGTTCCCGGCAAAACATATATTTACTTATGTGTTAACAATGCTTGCCAATTACCTGAAACAAAAATACAAGAAGTCATCAAAAAAATAAAAATTAAGTTGTGATATCAATAAGAGTTTTATATCTTTGCCAAAAATTTATTAATTAAACAATTTGAATTATGAAAAAATTAGGATTATTATTCGTTGCTGTTTTGATGATTAGCTTATCTTCTTGCGGAGGTGATAACGCTAACAAAGCAAAAGATGCTGCTAAAGATGCAGTTGAAGCTACTAAAGATGCTGCTAAAGATGCAGTTGAAGCTACTAAAGATGCTGCTAAAGATGCAGCTGAAGCTACTAAAGATGCAGCCAAAGATGCTGTTGATGCTACCAAAGATGCTGCTAAAGATGCAGTTGATGCTACCAAAGATGCTGCTAAAGATGCAGTTGATGCTACTAAAGATGCTGCTAAAGATGCAGTTGATGCTGTAAAAGGTGCTGACGGCGCTGCTTTATTTGCATCAAACGGTTGTACAGCTTGTCACAACATGACTGCTAAAACTGTAGGACCTTCTGTAAAAGAAATTGCTGCTAAATATGCCGGTAAAAAAGATGATATGGTAAAATTCCTTAAAGGTGAAGGTACCGCTATCGTTGACCCTGCACAATTTGCTATTATGAAGCCAAATTTAGAAAATACCAAAAAAATGACTGATGCAGAAAGAGCTGCTTTAGCTGATTATATGTTAGCTGCTAAATAATATTTTACTTTATTAAGTATTCTAAGAGCTTCAATTTGAGGCTCTTTTTTTTGTGTCTAATGTTACATTGGTTTGATTTTTTTTTATTATATATTTGCCGACACAAATAAAACAGCACAACAATGAAAAAATATGCTTTGGTATTACCGATGCTTTTGTCGGTAATAGTTTTAACGGCCTTTCAGTCCAAATCAACAAAATCTTTAACGAAAAACATCACTGATATTTCCAATTATGAAAATACAAGCGATATGGATGGTAAAACAATTTTTATGAGTAAAGGGTGTGCCCTTTGTCATCATTTACAAGAAGAAAAAATGGGTCCTTCTGTAAAAGATATTGCCAAGGCTTATGCCGGTAAAAAAGATGATTTAATCAAGTTTTTCAAAAGAGAAGGCAAGCCAATTGTGGCACCGGAAGATTTTGCGGTAATGAGTGCCAATCTTTTTGCAACAAAACGCATGAAAGATGAAGCGTTATCAGCTTTGGCAGACTTTATCTTGAGTGTAAAATAATTTATTTTCTATATTTCATAGGCAAATAAACTACTTTTTTGGTTTTAAAAAATGCTTCTGAAAAATAAGCATTTAGGGGATATATTTCTGCATTTTTATATTTGGAAAGTTCTTGAGTCAAATCGCCGCCTTTTAAATACAAAATACCATTTTTTAATTTGTGTTTTGAGTCTTTTTTTACTTTATCTTTAACCCAGCCGACAAATTCGGGCATGCGTGTAACGGCTCTGCTGACGATAAAATCGAATTTTTCATCGATGTTTTCTACTCTGTCGTGGGTGGTTTTGATATTGTTGAGGCCAATATGTTGCGCAATACTATTGACTACTTTCAACTTTTTCCCTACAGAATCAACCAAGTGAAATTGTGTTTCAGGAAATAGTATGGCTAGCGGAATACCAGGAAAACCACCTCCGGTACCAACATCCAAAATGTTGGCTTGGGGTAGGAAATCGACAATTTTAGCAATACCCAATGAATGCAATACATGATTGATATAAAGCTGATCGATATCTTTACGCGAAATCACATTTATTTTGCTGTTCCAGTCTTTGTACAAAGGATATAATTGGTCAAATTGCTTTTTTTGTTCAGATGACAGATCAAAATATTTTTGGATATGTTCAGAATTCATAAACTTGTTTTATGGGGCAAAGATACTGTATAACATTTTTTAAATAATGAATTTGTACAATAATTCAAAAATTTTGAAAAAAAACTAAAGGGTAAAGAAGTCTTCCAATTCTTTTAAAGTTTCGGGTGTAGTTTTAATATCTTTCACAATATTTCCTTTTTCCAACACGACAATCCGGTCGGTGACTTCGGTGATGTGTCCTAAGTCGTGGCTGGAGATGAGTAGGGTAATATGCTTATCATTAGCAAGTTCGTTTAAGAGTTTTTTTAGTTTTATCTGTGTCGTAGGGTCCAGATTTGCAAAAGGCTCATCTAGGATGACTACTTCGGGATTACCAATCAAAGCGGCAACCAAACCGGCTTTTTTTTGATTTCCTTTGGACAGGTCGCGCAAATATTTTTTTTGTCCTAGTATTTCATCGTTAAAAATGTCTTTGAATTGTCCTAAAAATTTATCGATATCAGCTTTGTTTTGCCCCCTTAATTCGCCAATAAAATAAAAATATTCTTCGGGTGTCAGATAACCAATCAAAAAGCTTTCGTCGATAAAAGATGATGTAAAAGACTTCCAATCCTCGCTTTTGTTTACGATGATGTCCTTATTTTTTATTTCTCCGGTCGTAGGTCGGATTAAGTCTAAAATCAGGTTAAAAAAAGTGGTTTTTCCGGCACCGTTGTTTCCGACAAGACCAAAACTTTGTCCGTCCGGAATTTCTAACGCAGGAATGTTTAGTACTAAATTTTGGTTATATTTCTTCGTTAAATTTGTTACGTTTATCATAATAATTTAATTTTTTTGATTGAAAGCGTGAATGGTTTTATGTTTGTTTTTTATATAAGTTTGTTCGATTTTATTCATAAAATAGTTTTTGAAGATAAGACCTAGAATACCTATAAATATCATTACGCCAATGGCCGCATTGAAACCAAAGAATTCTTTTACGAAATAGAAAACCAGCATCGGAATTAATAAAATACCAAAGGCTAACAGAAATTGTTGTACACCGGTACCTTGATAGTTCATAAATGCGCTTCTGTTCAAATCGATTCTTTTGCGGTTGAATGCCCCCATATATAATACGAATAGGGACGTAAAACCAATATTAAAAAAGAATCCCATAACAAAAAGAAGCAATTTATCAACCCCCAAAAATACGTAAGGTATGGTCAGTAAAAACAGTATAAAAGTCATGGCAACCATCAAAATCCACTTAGATTCTAAGTATTTTCGATAACGTATATTTTGACTCATTAACAATTTGTAATAGCTACTGTCCCAGGCGGGAATAAATTGTCCGAAATTAAGAATAAATATTCCTGTCGTAAAAATGGCAACAAAAACAAAAATAATTGGCATCTTTTCTTTATAAACAGGATTTGAGAAAAACAAAAGACCGTAAGGAATCATCATAAAAGACATTAAAAATGCCATTTTTGAGCGCTTGTTTCGCCAGATTAATCGAATATCATTTTTTAAGAAAACAGCCGTATCGCCAAAGTTCTCCGTCCAAGATAAATTAGCTGTTTTAACACTTGTTTTCTTTTTTTGCAGGAGATCATCAAGATATAAATTTTGGTGAATAAGCCTATAATTGACATAATACAATCCTAGTAAAACAAGTACGGGAATTATAGATAGGACGGGATTTGCAACGATAGCACCCAACAGTTTTCCAACATATATTCCGATCGGAAAAACATTAAAATATATAGATAAAATAAGGCCGATAAATAAAATAGCTGCTAGGGCAAAAATCTTATTGTTTTTGTTAATAAGGAAAACCAAATAGTTGATACTCAATGAAACAGCATAAACAGAGATAAACCAAGCGATAACAGAAAAACTATTATACCCGTGGATAAGCAACATAATACTAAAAGGTAAATAGACAAAAAGCGGTAAAAAGTTAAAGAAAGAAACAACAGATTTTAGAAGGATATAATTTGTAATTTTCTTTTTGCTAACCGGCAAAACCAGCAAGGGATTTACCTGCATGGTAGGAAGTTTTTGAAAAAAATACCGAATAAGTAAATCCGCTAAGTAATACAATATCAAAAAAGAATTGACTACAACCAGGGGGTCTTTCTCCGGCATCGTTTTTTTGAGTAGTGGATAAATAGCGATGCCTAACATCAAAAATACGGTGATAAAATATAGGGCTAATAGGCCTAGAAATATATTTAATGCGATACTTTTTTGCCAGTAGGATGAACGGAAAAATTGCTTCCATTCCAATGCAATAAATTTTTTAATCATATTTATTCATTTTTTATCCGCACTTCGGTGTTTATTAACCTAAGTGCGGATAATTATAAAGCTTTGCTAATTAGTAAAGTTGATTATTTATCTTTACCTTCAAGATCCTCATTGTTTATTTTGTTTGCGGCTACCAAGGAAACCACCATATCGTTTAGCATTTCACTAGCGGCGTTCGGGTTGTTGGGCAACAAAATCAAATTGGATTTGGTGTCTTGTCCAATGGCTTGCAAAGTGTCGTAGTGTTGGGTGATAACAATCAGGGCAGAAGCCTCTTGCGGGTTGATACCGGCACGGTTCAATACATCGACTGATTCTTCCAAACCACGAGCAATTTCCCTACGTTGGTCGGCAATCCCTTTTCCTTGTAAACGTTTGCTTTCTGCTTCGGCTTTGGCACGTTCTACTATCAAAATACGTTGTGCATCACCTTCGTATTGTGCAGCTACTTTTTCGCGTTCGGCAGCATTAATTCTATTCATAGCAGCTTTTACTTGTGCATCCGGATCGATATCGGTTACCAGTGTTTTTATGATGTCATAACCATATTCCATCATGGCTTCGTTTAGCTCGCTTTTGATGGCAATGGCGATATCGTCTTTGCGTTCAAATACGTCATCTAATCGCATTTTGGGCACCTCTGCACGTACCACATCAAAGATATATGAAGTGATTTGAGCACTTGGGTCTTCCAGTTTGTAGTAAGCATCTTTGACGCGATCTTTGGGAATTTGAAACTGCGTGGATACTTTTAAATGTACAAAAACGTCATCCTTGGTTTTGGTTTCTACAATGACATCCAATTGTTGAATACGTAAGTTAATCGGACGCGATCGCGTATCTATTAAAGGTAATTTAAAGTTGATACCGGCTTGTCGAACAGAATGAAATTTTCCAAGTCGTTCAACGATGACACTGGTTTGTTGTTTGACCGTAAAGGCCGTTAAGGCAATAATAATGATTGCCAGAACAAGAAAAATAATGAATGCGGGCATAATAATATATTTTATGGGTTAGTTGTTAAAAATACGAATAAAATTGATATTTGTTACTGATTTTTTGAATAAAATTTAATAATTTTTTTAAATGATATAAATTTAAAACTGTACCTCATTGGTTTTTAATAATTTATTCTTTTCACCCCACATTTCAAATCTTACTTTGTGGTGTTGCACATCAAATTTGACCAATCCAAAGCTTTTTTGATAAATGACCGGTGTGATTCTAAATGGATTGGGCTCGCCGGAAAAAGCGTTGTAAGAATGGGTCAGTCCGCTAGAAGTAAAATCGTACAACAGATAGAGATGTTTGCCAATATTTTTTCTGGATACTTCTGAAATATGACGATCTCCGGACAAAATAAATACCCCTTTTGCCTTTGATTTTACGATGATATCTTCCATGCGTTTGATTTCGTGAGGCATATTTCCCCAAGATTCAAAGCCGTGTTCACCGGATAAAAATTGGATGCTGCTCATGATAACATTAAAATCTGCGGTAGAATTGTTTAGTTCTTTTTGCAACCATTTCCATTGCGCTTCGCCCAGCATGGTTCCTTGCCCGTAAGTGTTTGGTATGTATCGTTTTTTGCCGGTCGGGTCTTTGGTGAGTGGCGTTCTAAAATATCGCGTGTCGAGTAAAATAATCTTGATTTGATGTCCGTCCACATTATAGTTTTTACTAAAATACACGCCTTTTCTATGTCTTCTGATATCGTTTTCGGGGACACCTAGAAAGTCAAGAAACAGTTTTTGTGAGGCGACTTTTTGCGGATATTCGGCACCGCCGTCGTTGACACCATATTCGTGGTCGTCCCAAGTGCCGATTACCGGAATATGCTGTATAAATTCTTGGTAATCAGGTTTGTTTTTTTGTAAATCATAGTTATTTTTTAACACTTTCATATCTTCGGTATCGCTGTAAATGGCATCGCCTTCCCATATCCAAACATTGGGTTTTTTGTCTTGAATCTCTTGCCAAAAAGGGTTTTTCTTTCTTTGGTTATTTCCCGATCCAAATGCCAAACTAAAGTCCGTATGAAAATCACTGTTCCCGGAATTTTGAGGAGCGGGTATTGTGCTTTTGCAAGACGTAAATAACAGCCCTGCAAATAATAAGATATAGAATTTTTGAAGCATGATAAAGTTTTGTGCTAAAATACATTTTTTGGTCGAAATAAAAATATGCTTTCAGTAAAAATTGATTAAAGTTTTTTCTATTTTTACCAAACAATACTATTTAAATTTTTAAACACAGACACAAATGAAAAGTTCGGATGCCGTTTTATATATTATGGGGATATTTGCTATTATTATGGTTTTATTGCTTTTGCTAGACATGTTTCATATTGCCAAGTAACTTATGCTAATTTGCTATTACTTTGTTTGTTATTGAATGCTGTTGAAACACTTTTGTTTACCGCACTTTTTTATTAGAAATTATTAAATCTTTTACTTTTTTACTCACTATTATTCATTATTTTTTTAAGTGTTCGTGAATCTCCGATTTGTATTGACCAAAAAAGTAACAAAAAAGTCTAGGCTTACGAAACTTTTACTAATTTATACGTTTCGCTCCTTAATACTAACCAGTTATCAAGATGATGAATAT
>JANTGO010000073.1 GCA_024763015.1 Flavobacteriaceae bacterium | reverse complement strand
GCTTCTCTTTCGGGTTGAAAGATGATACCCGGGTAGCGTCGGCTGGATGGTTTTACATCATCGATATTGAGTTTCTCAATCATCTTTTTACGAGCCGTTGCTTGTTTTGATTTAGCCACATTGGCAGAAAACCTTCGGATAAAGTCCTCCAATTCTTTTTTGCGTTCCTCAGATTTTTTGTTTTGTTGGGCGCGTTGCCTGGCTTTAAGCTGACTGGCATTATACCAAAAAGAGTAGTTGCCGGTATAAAAATTGAGTTTGTTGTAGTCTATATCAACCGTGTGGGTACTAACGGCATCCAAAAAGTGACGGTCATGCGAAACCACGATAACGGTATTTTCATAGTTTGCCAGGAAATCCTCTAGCCACGAAATGGTATAAAAATCCAAGTCGTTGGTGGGCTCATCCATGATGAGTACATCCGGATTGCCAAATAGGGCTTGTGCCAAAAGTACGCGCACCTTCATTTTAGATTCCAGTTCAGACATTAAGGTGTAATGCAGGTCTTCCTTGACACCAAGGTTTGACAACAATATGGCAGCATCGCTATCGGCATTCCAGCCGTTCATTTCTTCAAATTTTTCTTGGAGTTCACCCAAACGCATCGTTTCTTTATCCGAAAACGCCTCATGTGCATACAATGCATCCATTTCTTGTTGAATTTCGAATAAGTGTTGGTTTCCCATAACGACGGTTTCTAAAACAGTGTGTTCATCAAAGGCGGTATGGTCTTGTTTTAAAACGGACATGCGTTTTCCGGGCTCCATATGAACACTGCCTGTGGTGGGTTCTATTTCACCGGAAAGAACTTTCAAAAAGGTAGATTTCCCGGCACCGTTCGCCCCGATGATACCATAGGTATTTCCTTTTTTAAATTGTGCATTTACTTCGTCGAATAAAATTCTTTTTCCGAATTGGACGGATACATTATTTACTGTTAACATAGGTTGTGATAAAATTTTTGCAAAAGTACAAAAAAACTCGGTTACTTTTTAAAATTCATGCCTTTGCTGGTAGTACAAATGCATACTTTATTAATTGATTTTTTTTTCGTGATTTTCTATTTTCATTATTTTGCACGAATACCTCCATAGAGACGTTTTTGCAAAACGTCTCTACACAAAAATGTATACACACGTAGCACAGACGCAATGCATTGCATCTCTATACGATATAAATATTTTTTATTAGAACAAAAAAAGGTTGCTCTTTGGAGCAACCTTGTAATATTGATAATAGAAGAACTTCTTAAGCTTCAGGCAATTCGTTTGTTTCCGTACTTTCTGTAGTTTCTTCTGCAGCTTTTTCAGCGGCTGCAGCAGCAGCTTCAGCTTTTTTGGCTTCGGCAGCGGCTTTAGCTTTTGCTTCAGCAATCGCTTTTTCATCTCTGATAGGTGTGATTTCAAATTCCAAAGGTAAAATAACTTCTCTATGCAAGCGAATGCTAGCATTATATTTACCTATTCGTTTAACATTACCACCTACTACAGATATGTATTTTTTGTCGATTTCAAAACCTTCTTTTGCCAATTTTTCGGCTATGTTTTGATTATTGATAGAACCAAACAATTTGTCGCCGGCACCTACTTTGGCAGCAATCTTCACTTCCAAGGCTTTAAGTTGTTCGGCTAATTTGTTGGCTTCATCAATTACGTGTTTTTCTTTGAATGCTCTTTGTTTTATTTTTTCTGCCAATACTTTTTTAGCAGAAGGGGTAGCCAATCTGGCAAAACCTTGAGGTATCAAATAGTTTCTTCCGTATCCGTTTTTTACCTTTACAATATCATCGGTAAAACCTAGATTTTCAACGTCTTTTATTAATATAATTTCCATCGTTCCTTCTTTTTTATTTTAACATATCTCCTACATAGGGCATCAAAGCCAAATGGCGTGCTCTCTTGATTGCTTTGGATAATCTTCTTTGGTATTTTAAAGAAGTTCCGGTAATACGACGAGGTAAGATTTTACCTTGTTCGTTGACAAATTTCATTAAGAAATCGGGGTCTTTATAGTCGATATATTTAATGCCGTATTTTTTGAAACGACAATATTTCTTTTCGTTCGGTTTAACGTCAACGTCCAGTTGTGTTAAGTATTTTATTTCGGATTGTTTTCCTGTATTTTGATCTATCGATGCCATAATCCTTTATTTATTTTCTTTGATTTTTTCTCTTCTCTTTTCTGCCCAGTCAGCAGCATACTTATCCAATTTGGTAATCAAGTGACGCATCACTCTTTCATCTCTTCTAAACGCTACGTCTAGATCTTTTACGGCTTCCGGATCTAATTTGAATTCCATCAAATGGTAAAAACCGGTTTTTTTGTGCTTGATTTGGTAAGCTAGTTTTTTTAGCCCCCAATTTTCTTTCCAGATTATCTCGCCACCTTTGGAAGTTAAAAAATCCTCAAATTTCTTAACTGCTTCCTTTACCTGATCATCAGATAAAACGGGAGTTAAAATGAAAACAGTTTCATAATGGTTCATAATATATTTTTTAAAATTAGTGGCTGCAAATATATGGATTTATTTGCAATAAACAATTATTTTTTAATAAAATGTTTTATGCCTGTAAGTTTTTCAGTTTGAAGCCTTAAGAGGTAGTTTCCGGTAGGCAAAAACGATACGTCAATTTGGTTATTTTGGCTTGTTGTTCGGTATGTTTTTCCAAGTACATCAAGGATTTCAATATTTTTTATTTTTCCCATATGCGAACTAAATTTGATATAGTCATCAGCCGGATTGGGGTAAATGCTGAATTGTTGATCTGTTAACTCAGAAATATTTGCACTTTGTTCCGGTATGCTTTCAAAATTATTGGCGATATAGTCTCCGGTTGTATTGCCGTCACCATTGGCAATATTCACGACATAATACAATTTTACATCACCGGTTCCGGCATCAGGTGCCGTCCAGTTAAACGACCAATTGTGTAGTGCGGTTCCGGCGCTTGTATGTGTAATATAGGTATTGCTTTGAATAGCTTGTGTGTTGCCATCGGTATTTGCAAAAGTACCCGTTTTTTGATTGGCGGCATCTTCTGCCGTTGCTTCAAAACCTGTTTTTGTGTTGCTGACATTGCTGACATCCAAAGTGAGGTTATAGGTTTGCCCGGGAACATAGCCATTACTTGGCAATCCGGATAATTGAATGTTGGGCGATGGAGCCGTGCCGCTAAAGCTGTGACAATAGGTGCAAGATCTGCCGCGGTCGCCTTGTGAGCCGGAATATCCGAAGGGTGCACCACTCGAGTAAGAAAATGTCATTAAAAGAACAGGTAAAAGTAAAATGCTGAATATTATTTTTTTCATAAAAATTTATTTTTCGCTAAAATAACTATTTTTTTTATCTTGATAAAATTTCATACAAAAAGCCCGCATCAAGCGAGCTTTATAGTTACATTATAATAAATAATGAATTATTTCTTGTGTCTAGGTTCAGATGAAACCGATAATTTTTTTCTGCCTCTGGCTCTTCTACGGGCTAAAACCTTTCTGCCTTCTCGGGTTTCCATTCTTTCACGGAATCCGTGTTTATTTCTTCTTTTTCTCTTCGACGGTTGATAAGTCCTTTTCATCGCTATATGTATTTAATAATGTGTTACAAAAAATTTCTGCAAATCTATAAATATTTTTTGAATAAAAAACTTTTTTTTAGATAAAAGTATAGACTTGCTTTTTTTTAGTAATATTTCATTCTTTATGCTTCAAAAATAGTAAAATATCATTTTTATTGTTAAAATCATTACGAATGTGATAAAAATCATATAAAAACAATTAGATTTATGATTTTAGTCATTTTATCATTCTTTTTTTATAAATTTGCTTTTTATTATCAGTACGGATGTTTTTTATGATAATACATTCCTTAGCGTTTGATTTGATTAAAAATTTATCAATTAATTAATGTTAGTCGTGGCAGATAAATCCTTGATTAGATTTGGTCACATTATTTAATTTTAAAAACTATTATATACATGAAAAATTGCAACCTTTGTTTGATTCATCAGCTAAATTCGTTTAAGACTTTATCAAAAAAAGACTTGGATTATATCTCCGAACATAAAAAAGTGCTTCATTTTAAAAAAGGAGAGCTCATCTTGGAGGAAGGAAAGCCCAGCAGAAATGTGTATTGTTTGATGTCTGGTAAAGGTAAATTGACCAATTATAATTCGTCTGGAAAAGAGCAAATTATTCGTTTTGTGAAATCGGGCAATTTGATTGGATATAGGTCTGTTTTTAACGACGAACCTATTACCTTAAATCTAACAGCTATAGAAGATGTAACGGCTTGTATGATTCCCAAAGAGGTGTATAAGGATTTGTTGAATAACAAAGATTTCACATTAGAAATGCTACGTTTGTTGAGCAATGATTTAAAACTTGCCAATTCGGTTATTTCGCATTTGGCACAACACTCCGTACGTGAGCGTATGGCGGAGACTTTGTTGCATTTAGATGATATTTTTGGTAGTGATCGCGAAGGAAATATCAATATTTTGTTATCAAGAGAAGAGTTGGCAAATATCATCGGTACGGCTTCCGAATCGGTGATTAGAATTTTATCCTCCTTTAAAAAAGAAGAAATTATTTATTCTAAAGCTAAGAAAATAAAGCTGTTAAACAAACAAAGATTGTACAATATAGCTGAGGGGTTAGAGCTTAAATCATAAATATGAGCGTACATAAAGAATATAAGAAAATAACCACCAAACGCTTGTTTGATATGAAGCAAGCCAGTGAAAAGATTGCCATGTTGACCGCTTATGATTATACCATGGCAAAAATATTGGACGCTTCGGGTATCGATATTATTTTGGTGGGGGATTCTGCTTCTAATGTAATGGCAGGACACGAAACGACTTTACCCATCACTTTAGATCAAATGATTTACCATGCCAGTTCGGTGGTACGGGCTTCTAATAGGGCTTTGGTCGTAGTAGATTTACCTTTTGGTACCTATCAAGGCAATTCTCGTAAAGCTTTAGAATCCGCTATTCGTATTATGAAAGAATCCGGTGGACATGCTGTAAAACTCGAAGGTGGCGAAGAAATATCAGAATCGGTCAGCAGAATTTTAAGCGCCGGTATTCCTGTAATGGGACATTTGGGACTGACGCCGCAATCCATCTATAAATTTGGGACCTATACCGTCAGAGCTAAGGAAGAAAAAGAAGCGGATAAATTGATTAAAGACGCTAAACTTCTTGAAAAATTAGGCGTTTTTGCATTGGTGCTTGAAAAAATCCCGGCAAAATTGGCAACTTTGGTTGCTAAAGAACTAAAAATTCCTGTGATTGGTATTGGTGCAGGATCGGGTGTTGACGGACAAGTACTGGTCATGCACGATATGCTGGGAATGTCCAAAGATTTTAGTCCGCGTTTTTTAAGACGATACGCTGATTTGCATACCATTATGGATAAAGCTTTTGCACAATATATCGCAGATGTTAAATCGGTAAAATTTCCCGACGAAAAAGAGCAGTATTAACGTGTATTCGGTTTAGAACAAATTTCAATTTACTATCAAAATATATTCTGCATCATTAAGCTAGAATAAAAATATGAATTATCTTTGATAAAAAGTATAAATGAATAAGTCAAAGCAAATAAAGGTAGAAGATACAATAATTCATATTATGCATCATAATGAGTAAGATTATATCAGCTTAACCGATATGCTTAAATATAAGGAAAGTGGCGGGCTTATTTTTAAGTGGTTAAGCAACAAAAATACAATTGAATTTCTAGGTGTTTGGGAAAAAATATACAACCCTAATTTTAATTACACCGAATTCGGTGCAATTATGCAACAAGCCGGTGTAAATAGATTTACAATGTCTGTTAAACAATGGATTGAAAGAACAAATGCAATAGGAATTATTGCAAAAGCTGGAAGATATGGTGGAACATATGCCCATAAAGATATTGCTTTTGAATTAGGAACTTGGATAAGTCCTGAGTTTAAACTCTTAGTGATACGCGAATTTCAACGACTGAAAGAAATAGAAAGCAATCAATACAATCTTGAATGGAATGTAAAACGAATATTAAGCAAAACAAATTACCATATTCATACAGACGCAATCAAAAAATTTATTATTCCTCAAAAAGATTATGACAAGAATAAAGAATGGATAATATATGTCGAAGAAGCAGATTTGTTAAACGTAGCACTATTTAATTGCACAGCAAAAGATTGGAGAGATTCAAATCCGGGACTTGCAAAAAAAGGAATGAATATTAGAGATATTGCAAGCATTAATGAATTGGCCGTATTATCCAATCTTGAAACGCTAAATGCAGAGATGATTAATAATGGATTAGAAAAAGCAGTGAGATATAAAAGATTAAAAGAGATTTCTGAATATCAACTTTTAATTATGAATGAAAATGATTTTATGAAAGCTTTGAAAAAATTAAATGATAGAATTTATATTGAAAATCAGAATAAATTGAATGATAAAAATTAATAAAAAAGCTACAGCGTATATGCTAGAACGAAGGATATTTCAATTTAATTTTTTATAACTCAAAATATTCATTAAAACTCCTATTCTCTTGAAAACAACCCCTGAAAATATTCAAATTGTCTATGAAGACAACCATATGATTATTGTCAATAAACGCGCAGGTGATATTGTGCAAGGTGACAAAACAGGTGATATGCCCTTGTCGGATATTGTAAAACTTTATATTAAAACAAAATATAACAAACCCGGAAACGTATTTTTGGGCGTGGTGCATCGGCTCGATAGACCTACCAGTGGTTTGGTTATTTTTGCGCGGACTTCTAAAGCGCTGGAAAGACTGAATGAAATGCTTAAAAAACGTGATATAAAGAAAACTTATTGGGCAATTGTGAAGCAAAAACCCGAAAAAGATGCCGGTACACTTATACATTTCTTAAAAAAGAATCCCAAGAACAACAAATCTACGGCTTTTGATAAGGAATCAGGCGATGCCAAAAAAGCTATTTTGCACTACAAAAGACTCGCCTCTTCAGATACCTATCATTTATTGGAAATTGATTTGGAAACCGGAAGACATCACCAAATTAGGGCGCAATTGGCTAAGATTGGCAGTCCCATTAAAGGGGATTTAAAATATGGCTTTCCAAGAAGCAATAAGAATGCCGGTATTTCACTTCATGCCCGTAAAATAGCGTTTATACATCCGGTAAAAAAAGAATTAATCAGCATAACAACTACACCACCTGAGGACGATGTATGGCAATTCTTGATGTAATTTATATCTCATAAATGGATTTTAATTTGATTTTTACCGGATGAAATATTAACTTTTTTGTGTTAAATAAAATTGTATTTTTGGAAATTAATTTAAACGCGATAAAATGATTTTAATTGCCGATGCAGGTGCTACCAAAACCTTTTGGATTCTTGTAAACGACGAAAGGATGGTTGTTGGGAAATTTCACTCGGGCGGACTTAATCCCACTGTTTTTGACAAAGTGACACTTAGTAAAAATATTGCACAAAACGCAGAGATATTAGCCCACGCACCTTATATTAAAGAAATATATTTATACGGATCAGGCGTAGATGACTCGGTAGCTTATGATAGGTTAAACGAGGTGCTTGCCGACCTTTTTGACAATGCCAAAATACATATTTATTCAGATTTGTTGGCCGCTGCCCGTGCAACCGCCGGTAAAGAGGAAGGTATTGTGATGATTACCGGTACCGGATCGAATTCTTGTTATTACGATGGTCAGGAAATTGTAAAAAGTATTGGCTACTTTGGTTATATTTTGATGGATGATGCCTCCGGAAATTGGTTTGGCAAACAACTATTACGAGATTATCTCTTTGGCATTATGCCTAAACAATTGCGCCAACAGTTTAAAAGCGAATACAAGATTAAAGCCGATAAAATCATTAAAAATTTATATCAAAAACCGCAACCCAATACCTATTTGGCATCTTTTGCCCCCTTTATGTCAGCTCATTATAAATCGGGCTATATCAAAGACCTCTTGCTAAAAGGTTTTGAAAAGCTGGTTACGGAGCAGTTGCCCGCATACAAACAATACAAAGATGTGCCCATTCATTTCAATGGTTCCATCGCTTACCACTTTAAAACTGAATTGATAGAAGTACTAAACAAACACCAATTAAAAATTGGCAAAATCATCAAAGACCCGCTTGAAGAATTGATAGATTTTCATGTGTAAAGTGCTATTTCATAAAAAAATCATACTATGGAACCTATTTTATCATCGAGAATAAAAACACTTTCTACCTCTCAAACCATCGCGATGGCCGAAAGAGCTGCTGAACTTAAAGAAGAAGGCGTTGATATTATTAGTTTAAGTTTGGGAGAACCCGATTTTGACACCCCTGAGTTCATTGTAGATGCCGCTCGCAAAGCATTGGACGATCATTTTTTTAAATATCCGCCGATTGTTGGTTATAAAGACCTACGGGAAGCGATTGTTAGAAAACTGAAAAAGGATAACCACTTAGACTATAAGGTAGATCAAATTGTAGTTTCAACCGGTTCTAAACAATCTATTTTTAATGCGGCAATGGTTTTGGCCAGTCCCGGAGATGAGGTTTTATTGCCTTCGCCTTATTGGGTCAGTTATATCGAGATTGCCAAATTGGTCGGCGGAAAACCGGTAAGGATTAAAACGACTATTGAGAACGATTTCAAAATTACGCCTGAACAATTGGAAGCGGCCATTACACCCAAAACAAAATTGATGATTTTTAATTCGCCTAGCAATCCAAGTGGATCGGTTTATAGCAAGGCAGAATTGGCTGCTTTGGGTGAGGTGTTAAAAAAACATCCACAAGTTTATGTGATTGCAGATGAAATCTACGAATACATTAATTTTAGCGGTGCTTTTGCCAGTTTTGCCGAAATTGATGCGTTAAAAGACAGAATTATTACGGTGAATGGTGTGTCAAAAGCATACGCGATGACTGGTTGGCGCGTGGGATACATGGCGGCTCATCCGACCATTGCCAAAGCTTGTGCCAAGATACAGAGTCAGGTAACGTCAGGAGCCAATTCTATTGCTCAAAAAGCGACAATTATTGCCTTGGATGGCGGAAAGAAAAGGTTGCAATATATGATTGATGCCTATGATGAGCGCAGACATTTGGTTTATAAATTGTTGAAAGAAATTCCGGGATTTAAGGTAAATATGCCCACCGGCGCTTTTTATTTTTTCCCCGATGTATCTGCTTATTTTGGAAAAACCCTAGGTGGTCATAAAATTGAATCTGCTACCGATTTGTCAATGTATTTGCTTGAAGAGGCAAAGGTGGCGACCGTAACCGGAGCAGCTTTTGGTAATCCTGAGTGTTTGCGTTTTTCGTATGCAACCTCAAAAGAAGAATTAAAAGAAGCATTGGCGCGTGTAAAAAAAGCCTTAGAAGCATAAAGTAATATGGGAATAGATGTAAAGCCGTATAAAGATAAAGAAACCGGTCGCAAAGAGCAAGTAACCGAAATGTTTGATAATATTTCGGGAAACTATGATTTTATGAATCGCTTGATGACCTTTGGTGTCGATGTGAAGTGGCGTAAAAAAGTGGTGAAAATGGTAGCGGAAACACATCCAAAAAAAATATTGGATATCGCTACGGGGACCGGAGATTTTGCCATTATGTTGGCAAGTATAAAGCCCGACAAAATTGTGGGTTTGGATATATCTTCGGGGATGTTAGAAATCGGTAAGAAAAAAGTTAAAGAAAAAGGACTGGATCAACTAATCGACATGGTTTTGGGCGATTCTGAAAAATTACCCTTTGATACCGATTCCTTTGATGCTATTACAGTTGGTTTTGGGGTGCGAAATTTTGAAAATTTAGATAAAGGATTAAGCGAAATATATCGCGTATTAAAACCCGGCGGTATATTTGTCGTTTTGGAAACCTCTCAACCTGAAAAATTCCCTTTCAAACAGCTTTATAAGTTCCATTCCAAGTATATTATTCCACTTTTAGGGGGCTTGTTTTCAAAAGACAAAAAAGCTTATGATTATTTGCCCGAGTCGGCGCAAGCTTTTCCTTATGGTGAAGCTTTTAACAATATTTTGCGAAAAAACAAGTTTATATCTGTGAGTAATATACCACTGCTTTTTGGTGCGGCAAGCATTTATAAAGCTTTTAAATAATAGTAGAAACGAATTAGACAATGACAAAGATTTTCAAAAACATTTTGATGTTGGTTTTTGGCTTGGCAACCTATGGTGCTGTAGCACAATACACCGATGATATTCCTAAAAATAGACCTTTTTTTGATAAGAAAAATGTCTCTTGGGGATATTATTTCGGTATGAATTTTTACGATTTTAAGATTGATTACGACCAAGAATACGAACATATTGTGTCGGAAACAAACCCCGGATTTCAAGTGGGATTGGTAGGGAACGTCAATATTAATGAAAACTTGAGCTTTCGATCGGAACCCGGTGTATATTTTACAAATAGACGTCTCATTTTTAGAAACTTGACGACTCCAAGAGATAGCATTAGAGACATATCTTCCAATTATGTGCAGTTGCCTGTTTCTGTAAAGTTGAACACCATTCGTTATGGCAATATGCGTCCATATATAACCGCAGGAATCATTTATGCCTATAACCTTAATTCGTGGGAAGATTCTAACAATGACAACAGCTCCGGACGTTTTAGAATGCGCGCTAATAACTTGATGTACGAAGTGGGATTTGGGATAGAAATGTACTTGTTTTATTTTAAATTTACACCAAGCATCAGAGGGGTTTTTGCCATAAACAATGAGTTGGTCAAGGATAATGACCCAAACAGTCCGTGGACTGATCATGTGTCTTTTTTGGGCACGAGAGGTGTTTATATCAATTTAACCTTTGAATAATTATATGTCGATAAAAGTAAAAGAAAATATTGATTATCAAGATTTTATGGAAGCTAATTTTCCTAATGTCCTGAAACCTTTTTATACCAAACGTATGTTTATTATCAACATATTGTTTGCTGTTGTGTATGTTGGTATTGCAATTTATATTTTTTCAGCGCATTTTAAAAATGGTTTCAAATTAGAATTTCAGCATTATACCTTTATATTTTTTGGACTGCTATTTACTTGGCTGGCATTTTATGTGATGCGTAGAGAAAAGCGTATTTACCGTAAATTGGTAAAGGATATCAATGCTTTGGCCACGGAATACAGCATTGATGCTAATGACATACGGGTGCACAACGACAAATCCGATTTACATTACAAACGCAGTGATATCAAGGAGGTTGAAGAATTGCCTAAATGGTTTGTTTTTTATTTTAAAAACAATGATAAACTATCGATTTATAAACCAAATTTGGGTGATAAGCTGCAAGCCTTCAAGCAGCT
>JANTGO010000072.1 GCA_024763015.1 Flavobacteriaceae bacterium | reverse complement strand
CGGCTATGCAAGAATTTTTATCATCAATCAAAGAAAAAATAATTCATTTTCTAAAACATAATCTTAATAGCAGGTTAGTATAACAATCTGAACTCGCTCTACGCTTCTGCTATTAATCCTATTTTTAACTAATTGCAAATTCTCATTTCCTATCAAAATTCGTTTATGCTCAAACAGCAGATTGTTTTTTACGTCCGCTCCACTCTAAATTTACGTAAAACCTTCGTATGCCGTGGGCAAACCGCAATGGCTCGTATTTAGAAATGTTCTTTGCCCAAAATTACACTTTTTTAGATACAATTTTTAATATTTGCGTGTTCCTGTACGGAAAACAGGAAAACAATAAAATTACAAGGAAACTGAAGTGTTTTTTCATGTGTTTATAATTTTGATTTTTTACTGGTTACACATGGAACCACCACAATCATATTCTGCGTATAAAGAGAGAAATTGTGCACGGTGGTTTCATTGGTACAAATTTTGATATAAATGTAAGGAATTTTATTTACATTTGAATCCTGCTATAAAATTATTTATACCGAACATATTTTTATCTGACAAAAAATCAAATAACAACAACATAATAAAAAACAGAAAAATAACTATAAAATACTGTAAATGAAATACTTATTAAAAAAGATTAGTCTTATTAGCTTGCTTTTTATAGCAAGTTTAACACAAGCACAAAAACAAATACCCGATCAAATGCCTGTGTATCCGGGTTGTGAACAGTCGGAACAAACTATGCAATGTATGCGTAGCCATATTTTGGATTTTATCGGAGAAAATTTTAATTCCGATTTACTTCACCAAATTAAAGATACCAAAGAAGTGAATATTTATGTACAATTTATCATCCTTTCGACGGGTGAGATATCGAATATTGAAATTAAAACGGCTTACCCGAAAATTCAAAAAGAAATGGAACGTGTACTAGGAAAACTTCCTAAAATCAAACCCGCTAAAATCGAGGGCAATCCTATTGATATGCGGTATGAAATGCCTATTTCGTTTGATATAAAATCTAAGAAATAAACATTTACTCAAACAGGAGCTTCGTTACAATTTTACTCATTCCTCATAAAATTCACTCAGCGACTTATTATACTGCTCCGATTTCGGGGTCTCGATACTATTCTCCCGATTTTGGCCGGAAGAATCACTCGAGCACCTACGAAGTTGCTAATAATTACAGAGTAAAATTAATGTGCTAAATGTAGGTCACTGAGTGAATTTTATGACTGAAAGGGAGAAAATTAGTATCGAAGTGCCGGGGTTTATAGCACTATTTAACTAGAATTTATAAATTACCATACGAAAGGATTCGCGCGGTAGCAGGGCTCGTATGTATAGATGTACGGACGTGCATCTATACATACGTGCAAAAAAATTATAAATCTGATTTAATAACGTAGATTAAGGAAGAATAATTTCCTGTTTTTAGGGCTTGCAGATTTGATTTTAGACCTTGATAAAAAGCTTTAATATAATTGGTCTTTCCATTTTTATATTTTTCAGAAAGCAAACTGACATAAAAACTATCGAAAAAAAGTGGCTTTTGCGCGATGACCGACATCTTATGTTTTGAAAAAAGTTGTCGAATAGAATTGGGGGAAAAATGCCATAAATGTCTAGGCACATCATAGGCAGCCCAGTACTCATTGTAATGCATGGTATCTGCCGATTTGAAGTTGGGTACAGCAACCAACAAAATGCCTCCTTTATTTAGTTTTTCTTGTAACTTTTGAATTAATTCTTCCAGATTTTGCACGTGTTCGAGCACATGCCATAAAGTAATTACATCAAAACTTTCTTCGAGCTCATCAATGGAAACTACAATATTTTTATTTAAGTTTTTAATAGCTTGTTCTCTTGCTTTTTTACTTGGCTCCACGCCAGAAACCAAAAAAGTTTTCTTTTGCATAAAAGATAAAAATTCTCCTGTTGCTGTCCCGTAATCGAGAATGCTTTTTGCCCCGGAATTGTACTTCTTTATAATTTTATATTTATATTGGTAACTCCGCGAGCGAACCAAGTTATATAATCTATCAAAAAATGAAGTTGCATTGTGCTGATGGGGTTTATAATCGTCCGATTCGTAATAATCTGAAAGCTGCACGGGAATGGGATTTGTAAGCAACATATCCCAGGATGAATCATAAAATAACTGAAATGTTTCATGTGAAACCAAATGATCTTGGACTTTATCCAAATACAATTCGACAGGTTTATTTGAAATGGGTGATTTTTTCATTTATTTAATTGATTTACAATCGTTTACATGTGCATTATTGGCGTATCACCGCTTTATTTTACCGACCCATATAGACTAAAAGTACTGATATATCACTGGGTGAAACACCACTAATTCTGCTAGCTTGCGCGATGGTTTTTGGACGAATTTTTTGCAGTTTTTCTCTGCCTTCAAAAGAAATCGATAGGAGTTTGCTATAATCAAAATCGTCGGGAATGCTTATATTTTCTAACCTATTTAGTTTATCAGCATTTAAACGTTCCTTTTCGATATAACCGGCATATTTCAGCTTGATCTCAGCTTGTTGTTTTACCGCATCTTCAATATTGTGATTTTGCACAAAATCTGACACTTGATTTAATTGCATTAAATCATTAAAATTTAATTGCGGACGAGAAGCAATTTTAAATAATTTCATTTGTTGTATAACAGGTGCTGAATTCCTTGCTTCCAAAATTGGATTAATTTCTTGGGGTTTTACACTGGTTTTTTTAAAGAAATCGAGTACAAGATCTGTATTTTTTATTTTTTTTAGAACTTTTTCCAGTCGTTCGTCAGTGGCCAATCCAAGCGCATGGGAAATAGGCGTTAAGCGAATATCGGCATTATCCTGACGCAAAAGTGTACGGTATTCTGCCCTACTGGTAAACATTCGATAAGGTTCATCCACACCTTTTGTGATTAAATCATCTATCAAAACACCAATATAAGCTTGATCGCGTTTAAGAATAAATTCTTTTTCTCCTCTAATCTTTAATACCGCATTAATTCCCGCCATTAAACCTTGCGCTGCCGCTTCTTCATAGCCGGTTGTCCCATTAATCTGTCCGGCGAAATAAAGGTTTGGCATCAGTTTGGTTTCCAAAGTATGCTTCAATTGCGTTGGCGGAAAATAGTCGTATTCGATGGCATAGGCAAATTGCATAAATTTAGCATTCTCAAATCCGGGTACTTTAAGCAGAGAATTGTATTGCACTTCTTCACTCAGAGAGCTGGAAAAGCCATTAACATACACTTCGTATGTTGACCAACCTTCCGGTTCTACAAACAACTGGTGTTGGTCTTTGGAAGAGAAACGCACAATCTTATCTTCAATAGACGGGCAATATCTAGGGCCAACGCCATCAATGACACCAGAAAACAATGGTGACTCTTTGAAACCAATTCGTAAATTGTCATGTACACTAGGATTTGTATAAGTAATATAGCATGAGCGTTGTTTGTCCAAAACTTTGGTTTGATTGGAAAAAGAAAATTTTGAAGGATACTCATCACCTTTTTGCTCCGTCATTTTAGCATAATCTAGACTACGCCCGTCAATTCTTGGCGGCGTTCCGGTTTTCATTCTTCCGGTTTCAAAACCCAATTCGACTAAATTTTCGGTCAAACCGGCAGCTGCCTTCTCCCCTATTCTACCGCCTCCAAACACTTTATTTCCGATAAATATTTTTCCGTTCAAAAAAGTACCATTGGTCAAAATAACTGTTTTAGCAAATATTTCGGTGCCTAACTGGGTTTTTACCCCCTTAATCGTTCCACGTGAAACCAACACTTGTGTTACCATATCCGCCATCAAATCGAGATTTAGTGTTTTCTCAAGCATTTCTCTCCAATACTTTGTGAATAAAATGCGGTCATTTTGGGTTCTTGGACTCCACATAGCGGGACCCTTAGACATATTAAGCATACGGAATTGTATAGCAGATAAATCGGATACAATCCCACTATATCCTCCCATAGCGTCAATCTCTCTTATAATTTGCCCTTTTGCGATACCACCCATAGCCGGATTACAACTCATTTGCGCAATCTTAAAAAGATCTAAGGTAATCAACAAAGTTTTAGCACCCATATTAGCTGCTGCAGCTGCGGCTTCTGAACCGGCGTGTCCAGCACCTACAACTATCACATCATATTCGATTGGGTATTTCATATAATTAAATTTATATATTTTTATAAATAATACTTGTTGCCAGCATCATCATGTCTCAAAATGTAAAGAAAATAATTTTAGATAGCGGCTTCATTTGTCTATTTATATGTTAAAATTTGATATTGTAAAAATTGTTTCACGTGAAACTATTTAATAATTTAATTGAGCTAAACAATCGTTCTCGAGTTTTCTCATCTGATTTTTTTCCTCTTCTGTGTGATCATCAAATTTCATTAAATGTAAAACACCATGAATCATCACTCGTGCCAATTCATTGTAAAAATCGGTTTTAAACTTTTCGGAATTTTCTCTAATCCTATCAACGGAAATAAAAATATCACCACCTAATTTTTTTCCAATAGAATAATCAAAGGTAATAATATCTGTGTAGGTATCGTGTTGCAAATATTCCATATTCATTTTGTGTAAATAAACATCATCTACAAAAATATAGTTTAACTCATCAAAAGAAAAATTCTTTGATTCTATGCAATTTTTTATCCAATTTATATACGCTAATTCGTACTCATGGCAAAAATTTGTTTCTGTATAAAGGTTAATTATGCTCATTTTGCTTTATAAAATCTTTAATTTTTTTTCTAATTATTTGATTTACAGGTATTTGTGTTCGTTTCAACAATTCGTCTTGTTTTAGAAATTGAATATGTTTTTGCAGAAAGATGCTGTCTATTGCATTAAAATCTTTAAAATTCGTACGACTTTGACGTTGTTCATCCTCATGTTGGGTAAAAGTTGCATTTTTTAATTTTAACAATTCGTGTTGTAATTGAATCATTTTGTTCAAAGTAGATTGCGTAATCCCCTCTCGTAAAATACGTTTTTGTAGATCATCCATTTGCTTGGCTAAATCGCTAATTTGTTTTTTGTTAGCTTTATCTGAAAACCTATCACCCAATTGTTCCAAATCTTCTTTTATTCTTTGTTGTTGTTTATATAATTCGTATTGTCGTTTGGCTTCTCCTTCATCACCGGAAGACTGCTCGCCATTTTTTCCTTTTTTACCTTTCTTTCCTTTTTTCTCGCCTTTCTTATCACCTTGCTTGTCTCCGGGTTTTTTGCCATTTTTCTTCATTCCCTCCTTCATCTTGGACAGCATTTCACCTTGCTTTTTGATAATATCAGGTAAGGAAAAACCTTTTCCTTTTTTTCCTTTGCCACTTCCCATGGATGGCTGTGCATTTTTCATTTGATCAAGTGCTTGGCTTAAAAAATTAGCTAATGAATTAGAACCTGAAAGTATAAACTGTGCATGACTATTCGCGCCATAATAGTTGTTTTGGGATAAATTGTCTAATGTTTTGTCTAAAGATGAAGTTACTTCAAAACTCTGATCTAAAATAAATTGTGAAATTTTAGGGTTTCTTAAAGCTAAGGTATAAAGCGAATCGTTAATAAATTTAAAATAGGTTTTAAGCGAATTTTGAGATAAAAGTTGCTTAGGTAAATAGGACTTTCCACGATTACCATACAAATCAACGATTAACTTCTCCTCTTTATAAGAAAAGTTGATTAAACTCTTTAAAATGGCTTGTAAAGTAGCTATATCTTCTTCGTTTTGGTCACCTCCCCCACCTGACATAGACATTTGCATTGATTTTGCCATTTTTTTCATTTTATTTGCTGCCTTCTTTTGTTTTTTATTAGCTGATTGTGCAGCTTGATTGTGCAAATCTTCTGATGCTTTTTGCATATCGTTTTTGATATCTTCCAAATCGGGTTTGATATCAGGCAACTTCGTAGGCATTTTTAAAGACTTGTTCATTTTTTGAATAGAATCCGCTTGGTTTTGTAATTTATTGAGTTCCTTATTGAGCGAATCTTGTTGCTTTTTGGTGTCATTATTCTGCTTGGATAACGCATCTTCTTTCTTGCTTAAATCGTCTAACTTTTCGGACATTTTAGACAATTTTTGTTGCATATAATATTTCTTGGTGAGTTCTAAAATACGTTCCAACGATTTTTCTTGATGTTCAGAATACTTGTCCAAATCCTTCAATTTTTTTACCAAATCTTCCTTTTTTAATTTCTCGGCAATCTTCTTTAATTCGTCCAAAAGTTTTTTATTCTTTTCCATTTTGGCTAGTTCGTCCAGACGTTTTTTGATATCTTCTTTGGTTTCGTCAACCTTCTTATTAGGCATCTTATCGAGTAATCGTTTAAATTTCTTAATCGATTCCTTAAAAAATTCTTCTTGTTGTTCAGCTTGTTGAATGGTATTCTGCAATTTTTGTTTGGCTTGCCAATCCAGTGCCTTTTGTTGTGTTAGAGATTCATTGAATTTTTTATATTGTTTGGATTGTTTGCTAAAGCTTTTATTAAGTTCTTGCAGTTGATTGAGTTGTTGCTTTTGTTGACGTAGCTGTTTTTGTTCTAATTCATTGTTTGTCAATTTATTAAAATAAAAAGTTTGACTTTTGACTGATTTATAGTGGTGTAGGGCATCGTTATCAAACAACTCGAAATAGTAAACATAAGAAGCGCCTTGTTTCAAGGAAATTTTATCAGGAAAAATAAAGTGGGTTTGTACAATATCCGCTTTATGAATAGGGATATCAATTTTATTAAACTTACCGGTACCTTCTTGACTGTAAACAAGTTGCAAACGACTTATAGAATGGTCATCTGAGCCGAATATATTGTATAAAAATTGATTGTTAATCGTATCTTTGAACTCTTCAACACGTATTTTGGGTACAGCATCTTTAATAACCGAAATTTTATAGGACAAGTGTTCAAAATTTTTTAATTGTTTATTTTGAGGTGAAATGGTATAAACAAAATCGCGTTGGCATGTCTTGGAAAATGACGCCTTGTTATCTGAAGTTTTGACCTTGTGAATATCATTATTCATAATAAAATTGACAAAATCAGCATGTTTGGTTAAGACAAGCCAATCAATTATGGTTCCTTCGGGAAGGGAAAAGTTACCGGTATGATTCTTAATTTCGTTCTTTTTATGCAAATAAGACGGATATGATAATTTGACCTGCATTTGATAAATTACCGGAGGATACACTAGCTTGATGCGGTAAGGTCCAAAATGGTACTTATCAGCAATTATACTGTAATTAATATCCATATTAACAAGCGGGAAATAAAAAGAAAAGACAGAATCATTTGTTTTTTTCATCCATAATTTCTTATCATCTCTCATTAGATATAAAGCATCAGGAATACTGCTCCCCGACAAGACCAAACGTAAAGTGTAATCTTGTCCCTCAAGAACAGAATCTTTACTCAAGTGCCTTATTTTGAATGGGACAGGTGGTTCAAAAGTTTGGTTAAAACTCAAAACTCTTTGGTAACTTTGCGATACTTTGTGCTCCAAATGTGTTATCTTTAAAACTAAAAAAATAAGAAAAGGCAACAATAAAAGTGGTAAATATTTTAAACTTTGGTTAAAATCAATCGCCTTGGTAAAAGGGAGTGACTTTATTTTAGCAGCTTTTTGATCAATACTAGCCAGCAGCAAATCAGAATCCTTATATTGCTTGTGAAGTTGTAAGGTATTAAGTAATTTATCCTTTATTTCAGGGAAAAAATCTCCAATGATTTTTGCAGATTGTTCATCTGATAGAGATTTTTTTAAACCTAATAAATTCAGTAGCGGCTTGTAGATAAACAAAAAGAAAAATAGAACTAAAGCAGCCAAAATACCATAGTACAAATACTTACGCGTATGGGGTGGCAACCATAAAAAGTATTCGATCAGTGCCGTTATGAAAACATATAAAACGAAAAAAACAATAAAAAAAATAGCCCCCCGAATCAAATCGTTCAAAAAATATTTCCGAACAAAACGGGCTAATTTTGTCTGTAAAATTTCGTAATTACTCAAATTCAAACATTTAAAACACTGGTTGCAAAGATATGAAATAACTCGCAATGCGAATACTTAGGAAAAAGCGAATAATTATGTACTTTTGTCGAAAATTAAAAATATGTCAAAAGAAGTCAGACTTAGATTTGCCCCCAGTCCCACAGGACCCCTTCATATGGGAGGTGTTCGCACCGCTTTGTTCAATTATTTGTTTGCCAAAAAACATGAAGGCACCATGATTCTGCGCATCGAAGATACCGATCAAACCCGCTTTGTTCCCGGAGCTGAAGCATATATCAAAGAAAGCTTGTCATGGACAGGAATCGAATTTGACGAAGGGGTAGGAGAGAAGGGCAACTTTGGTCCTTACAAACAAAGCCAACGAAGAGATATTTATGCCAAATACATACAAGAACTTCTTAAAAATGGTAAAGCCTACTACGCATTTGACACCCCCGAAAGTTTAGACAAAATCAGGAAAGAACATGAAGCTAAAGGTGAACGGTTTATGTACAATCATCAAACGCGTTTAAGGCTTGACAACTCATTGAATATGAGCGAAAAAGAATTAAACGAAGGTTTGGAAAAGGGCGATGATTATGTTATCCGCTTTAAAATAGAAGCGAACAAAGAAGTCAAAATGAACGATTTGATACGCGGTGAAGTTAGGGTCAATTCCAATACTTTAGACGACAAAGTTTTGATGAAAAGCGATGGTTTACCAACTTATCATTTGGCTAATATTATCGATGATCATTTGATGCAAATCAGTCATGTAATTCGTGGCGAAGAATGGCTTCCTTCCTTGCCCTTACACTATTTATTATACGAAGCATTTGGTTGGGACAAACCGCAATTTGCCCACCTGCCCTTGATTATGAAACCCGTAGGAAAAGGTAAATTAAGCAAGCGAGACGGTGCCAAAATGGGTTTTCCGGTCTTTCCGATGGAATGGAAAGATCCAAAAACCGGGGAAATATATGCCGGTTATAAAGAAGACGGATATTTTCAAGAAAGTTTTGTCAATTTACTTGCCCTATTAGGATGGAATCCCGGAACGGAGCAAGAAGTATTTACAATGGATGAATTGATACAAATCTTTGATTTAAGCCGTGTTAATAAATCGGGCGCTAAATTTGATCCAGAAAAAGCCAAGTGGTTTCAACACCAACATTTGCAAGCCAAATCCACTGATGCACTGCTCGATTTATTTATGCCTATTTTACAAGAAAAATTGGGTTATATCATTGAAGGGAAAGCAATTAGAAATTATAGTAAAAAAGTAATTGATTTGCTAAAAGAACGCGCTACCTTTATGAAAGATTTTTGGGAGCAAGGACAGTTTTTCTATGTTGCGCCACAGGAATATGCCCCCAAAGCTGTTAAAAAGCAATGGAAAAGCCAAACCCCCGAACTGATGGCAGAGGTTAAAGAAGTTTTGCAAGCTATCAAAAATTGGGAAGCTGGAAATATTAAAGAAAAAATATCGGAATGGATAACCAGTAAAGAAATTGGTTTCGGTAAAGTGATGCAGCCCTTGCGATTGTCATTAGTAGGCGATTTAAAAGGACCTGATTTGTTTGTTATTTTGGAAATGCTCGGTAAAGACGAAAGTCTTCATCGCATTGAAAATGCTTTGACAAAATTAAGCAATCAATAGAATAGTTGTTCTGAATAAAAGGTGATACGAAAACAAAAAATCTGATATAAGCTATTTATATCAGATTTTAGTTCATAGAATTACAAAATACTAAGTCTTCCTAATGACTACTTATATGCTTTTACATGCACTTGTTTGATAGCCCTTCCGCTGGGTTCGTTCATGTTTTTAAAACTTTCATCCCATTCTAAGGCAACCGCTGTGCTGCAAGCAATAGAGGCTTCAAAAGGCACTGTTTTGGCAGCCGCTTCGCTAGGAAAATGTTGTTCAAAAATACTACGATAATAAAAAGCTTCCTTTGTATCTGGTGTATTGACAGGAAATCTAAAATGGGCATTTGCCAACTGTTCATCGGTAACTGTTGTTTCAACCATTTCTTTTAAAGTATCAATCCAAGAATAGCCGACACCATCACTAAACTGTTCCTTTTGTCGCCATGCAACAGATTCGGGTAAAATATCTTGAAAAGCTACTCTTAAAATCCATTTTTCCATCGCACGTTTTGGATCTTGACCATGAAGCACCATTTTATCCCTTGGATTGAGACGCATGGCAACATCGAGAAATTCTTTATCCAAAAAAGGCACACGACCTTCAATACCCCAAGCTGCAAGAGATTTGTTAGCACGAAGATTGTCGTATAAATGCAATTTACTAAGTTTGCGCACGGTTTCTTCGTGAAAATCCTTTGCCGAAGGCGCTTTATGAAAATACAAATAACCACCAAAAATTTCGTCACTTCCTTCACCCGACAAGACCATTTTAATACCCATGGCTTTTATAGCTCTTGCCAATAAATACATAGGCGTTGAAGCACGAATGGTGGTTACATCATAAGTCTCTAAATGATAAATTACATCGCTAAGGGCATCTAAACCCTCTTGAATGGTAAAGATGATTTCGTGATGCACCGTATCGAGATGTTTGGCAACCTTTTGGGCTGCATGCAAATCGGGTGAACCTTCTAAACCAATGGCAAATGAATGAAGACGGGGCCACCAAGCCGCTTCATTGTCACCACTTTCTATACGTTTGTCGGCATATATCTTGGCAAGAGCAGAGGTGATGGAAGAATCCAGTCCGCCGGATAGTAAAACACCATAAGGCACATCGCTCATCAACTGACGATGAACGGCATCTTCCAGGGCTTGACGCAATTGCTTCAGATCACTCACATTATCTTTAACAGCTTCATAATCTTCCCAATCTCTTTGGTACCATTTGGTCAATTTTTTGTCTTTGCTATGATAATAATGTCCGGGAGGAAAAGCTTGAATTTTCGTGCAAAAACCCTCCAAAGCTTTCAGCTCTGAGGCCACATAAAAAGTACCGTTATTATCCCAGCCCATATAAAGCGGAATGATGCCCATATGATCCCTTGCAACAAAGTATTCATCTTTTTGGACATCATATAAAGCAAAAGCAAAAATACCGTTTAAATCGTCTAAAAAATCAATGCCTTTTGCTTGATAAAGCGGTAAAATCACTTCGGAATCACTTTTGGTTTGAAAATCATATTTGCCTTCAAATTGTTTTCTAATATCCTGATGGTTATAAATTTCGCCATTGACAGCCAAAATCAAATTCTTATCAGGGGCATACAAAGGTTGTTTTCCTGAAGTCGGGTCAACAATAGCCAAACGCTCGTGTGCCAACAAAGCATAGTCATTGGCATAAATACCACTCCAATCGGGACCGCGATGTCGCAGCTTTTTAGACATTTGTAAAATTTGCGGTCTTAAACTTGCCGCTTCTTGTTTTAAGTCGAATGCACATACAATTCCACACATAA
>JANTGO010000071.1 GCA_024763015.1 Flavobacteriaceae bacterium | reverse complement strand
TTTTCTCTGATAATTTTGGTACAAGAAGATAAACCGATACTTGCGATTATAAATAATATGTAAATACTTTTTTTCATCGATAAGTATGAGGCAAATACTGTGCCAGACATACATATCAACTAAGAATAAGCGAGAAGCGGTCTAAATAAATAGGGGTATTACACTTAGCAAAGGAACTAAACAACATGCTTATCAAATTGTCTTTTGTCCTGAACTTTTTACATACCTATCTGAATTGTTGTTTTTTACTGCTTTTGTTATTATTTCTGTGTCAATTAATGAAATCAGCTGTCCGAAAACCGATGTGCCAAAAATTTGTAGAAAAATTAAAAATACTAAAAAATGAAAGGAAGTTGATTCCGACTTACTTTCTATTTATTTTTTATCGGACAACAGTGCAAAATATAGATAATTTATGAAAAATCAAATAATTTTTTATGCTAACTTATGTAAGATGGCTCAAAGTAAGTTTGCTAGAAAACAAAATGAAAAATTATCAGTCTGATTTTATTATTTTATCAATTTTTTGATGCATTTTAGTAGATTTTTTATGCATCATTTCGTTTGGCGCTAAGTACTTTTGTGAGGGAGATAGATATTTAATATTCAAGTTTAGTCCGCGCAAGATGAATAAGATTCCTACTAAAACAACGGCATAGGGTATGAGTTTGTTGATTTTATTTCTAATTTTTACAGAAACAAAATTTCCCAGATAAATAGCTAAGGTCATCATAGGTGCTGTCCCCAGTCCGAATATAACCATATAAAGCAAACCCAAATAAGCACTTCCGGTCGCGATAGCACCTACCAAGGCAATATAAACCAGTCCGCAAGGGAGCAATCCGTTAAAAAATCCTATGATATAAAACCCACCGGTTGAACGTTTTTTTAAATAAGCGCCTAGTGAATTTTTGATAAAATACACCATTTTGTTCCATCCGGCAAGTGGTTTAAGGCGTAATATTTTGGTTGATGGGACAAATGCCATAACCACCATTATGATTCCCATGAGTAAGGATACTTTTTGTTGAATACCACCTAGAGCAATACCTTTGCCCAATAATCCAAACAGCAAACCTATGAGTCCGTAAGACGTCATCCTTCCCAAGTGGTACAAAATAGTTTGCAAGGCCATTTTTGCCTTGTTTTTTCGATCTACAGGCAAGATAAAAGCGATAGGACCACACATTCCAAGACAATGAAAACTACCCATTAGTCCCAACAATAATGCCGTTAATAATACACTCATAATGTTTTTATTTAATGCTTAATTTTTTTTGGATAAAATATTCGGTATTTTTATTCTTCCAATCCAAAGTAATATACCAACGCCCCGGAATCAAGATGATTTTTGTGATTTTTTGTTGGTTATTTTTCAAATTAATAGGAATTGTTTTATCTAATTTTTTGTTATTGGGTTTATACAATTCAATTTTACCCACAACATTTTGTCCCAGAATATAATCCGGAAAAACAATGTTTACATCGGTATCGTTATCGATAATTTTTATCGGGATGCGCATGGTATCGGCATTTTGTCTTTTGGCGATTACTTCACCATAGGCTAATTCTTTTTTGTAATAATCTTCAACGACCAAATCATTGGATTTTTGTTCTTGAAAAGATTTTATGAAGAAGAATACGAAAATAATTATAAAACTTGCATAGACTATCAATATACTCCAGCCCCAGTTTAATTTGAATTTTGACATAATATATTATTTTAGTTAAAGAGCGGTTGGTGACAACCGCTCTTTAAGATGAAATTATTTATAAGGTGCAATAAAAACGGTTTTATAACTATCGATTAGTTTTCCATGGTTATAAATTCCAAATTTGACTTTCTTTTTCCCTTTTAGTTTATCTTTTGGAATATCTGTCGTAACGGTTACAATTTTGACCTCCTCTTTTTTAAGGTTTAGGTTTTTTTCATCTCCGGAGACACCTACTTTAGCATCTTTTGTGCCGATTAGTTTTATCTGTAAATCTTTGTACGAATGATTACTTTTGTTGATGATTGTAGCGTTGTAATAATTTCTGATATTACCATCGGGAAGTTCGGTATATATTTGCCCGCGCATACGCAAAACTTTTAAGGCTATATCGGTTCTGTTGGCAAACAAGGTGACAAAAATACCTAGTAATACCGTAAGAACAGCCGTATAAAATTTCACTCTTCCTGTAAATAATTTGGCATGTCCTTCTTCGATACTTACTTTTGAAGCATAACGTATCAAACCCTTAGGTTTACCAATAGAGTCCATTATGGCGTCACAGGCATCCATACAAGCGGTACAATTGATACATTCCAGTTGTGTGCCGTTTCTGATGTCTATACCGGTTGGACATACTTGAACACACTGTTTACAGTCGATACAATCTCCATGTCCTTCTGCTTCACGATCTTGATTTTTTCTAACAGGAGCGCGTCCTTTTGTCCCTTCTCCACGTTTGTAGTCGTAGGCTACCATAATGGTATTTTCGTCGGTTAAAACACCTTGCAAACGACCATAAGGGCAGGCGATGATGCAGACTTGTTCTCTAAACCACGCATAAATAAAGTAAAATATGCTTGTAAATATGATATAGGCTATCCAAGCTTTAGGATTGGCAAATGGATGTTGCCACATGTTGATTACATAATCCGATCCAGCAACATAAGCAAGCATAATACTGGTAATTGCAAAAGATAAAATTATGAAAATAAGCCATTTAGAGCCTCTTTTCAAAATCTTTTCGCTATTCCAAGACATTTTATCCAATTTTATTTGTTTGGGTCTGTCGCCTTCTATGGCATATTCTATTTTACGGAATAGCATTTCTAAAAATATGGTTTGCGGACAAAACCAGCCACAAAATATTCGCCCGTAAACGACTGTAAATAAAATTAAGAAAACGACAGAGATTACAGCAGCCAGTGCTAGAAGATAAAAATCTTGTGGAAAAAATGGTTTTCCAAAAATATGGAATTTTCTTTCCAACACATTGAACAGCATATACTGTTCCCCATGAACTTTAATAAAGGGCCCAATAGCAAACAATGCGAGTAGGATGACACTTAAAATCGTCCTATAATTATAGTATTTACCTTTTGGTTTTTTTGGATGAATCCAATTTCTTAAACCTTCTTCATTGATGGTGCCGATACTATCCCTGAATTTTTCTTGATCTTGCGTACTCATTTTAATATAATTTTAATCAAAATAAAGCAGTTTGTATAAACTGCTTTATTTTTTTATTTATGTAATGGATTATGTTATTTTAGTTACATGGTTCACCTTCGGCTGCTTTAGCTTTGGCCGGTGTTGTGCCTTTAAATGAAAGCACATAACTGGCAACTTTTTGCACTTTATCAGCACCTAAAGATTTCCATGGAGGCATACCTTTGCTGGTACCTTTTGTTACCGTGTTAAATACTGATTTTATATCACAACCATATAACCAAGCATTATCTGTAAGATTGGGACCTACCATTCCGCCACCATCTGCTAGGTGGCAAGCTGCACAATTTTTCACATAAATTGCTTTTCCTTCATCTAAAGACGCTTTATCCGTTAGTAATTTTACCGTATTGGCATCAACTATGTTATGAGCTTTTTTATAAGCATCAACTTGTTCTTTGGCTTTTGCCATTTCACGTTGATATTCATCATATTGCGTATCGTTTCCTTGTACAGTGTAATAAAAAATATAAAAAACAGATATCACAACGGTAATGATAAATCCGATAGTCCACCAAGGTGGAAGTGGATTATTTAGTTCTTGTATTCCGTCAAAATCATGATCTAATTTAACGGAACTTTCTTGTTCGATTGGGGTGGCATTGGTCAATTTTTTGATTAACCTATCTAGTGCCGATTCATTCTTTTTTGCCATAATCTAAATCGTTTTGGTCGTTAAGAGGAAAATTTTTCATTTCATCAATATGTTTATTTGACAAGCCGAATACATATATTAGTATGAGAATAAACAATACTGTAAAAAGTATAAGGGGAAAGAGATCAAAAAAATTGAGTCCTTCATGAGATGCCAAATAATCTTTGATATTTCTTAACATAATTAATTATTTTTTTGCTGTTTCAACTTTTTTAGTTGTATCAGTTCCAAGTCTTTGCAGGTAAGCAATTACTGCAATAATTTTCTTTTTGCTTAAGTCAACTTTTTGTCCTTCAAATGCATCGTTATATTGTACTGAAGAAGCTACACCATTGCTTTCCAAATCAGCAGCAATAGCTTTAGCTTGTTTATCAATAGCAGTTTGAGCATTTGCAATTTCTTCATCGCTGTAGGGTGTTCCCAGGGTACGAAGCACCTTCATCTTAGCTTGGATATCACTCGTGTCTAAATCATTTTTGATAATCCAAGAATAATTAGGCATGATAGAGCCGGGCATCATACTTTCCGGTTCGTATAAGTGATTAAAATGCCATAGATTAGGACGTTTTCCACCTTCGCGGAATAAATCCGGACCGGTGCGTTTAGAACCCCATTGGAATGGATGATCATATACATATTCGCCTGCTTTGGAGTATGGTCCGTAGCGTTCTACCTCAGAACGGAATGGACGAATCATTTGCGAGTGACAGTTATAACAACCTTCGCCAACATAGATATCGCGCCCTTCTAATTCTAGAGGTGTATAAGGTTTTACAGCTTCTATTTTAGGAATATTGGAGTCGATAAATATAGTTGGGATGATTTCAACAGCGCCACCAATAGCAGTAGCAATTAATGAAAGAATGGTAAATAAAACACCACGTCTTTCCAGCCAATTATGAAAATCTTCACCTTTTTGTCTAGATGCAGGTATAGTAGCCAATGGTGCGGCTTCTGCAGCCGTATCTTCAACAGTGTGTCCTTTGACGGTCTTAACCAAATTGTAAACGAGCATTAAAGCACCGATAAAGTAAAGTGTTCCACCAATAGCACGGATGATGTGCATGGGGATAATAGCGGTTACGGTATCCATAAATTCACCATATTTTAAGGTGCCATCGGGATTAAATTGTTTCCACATCAAAGCTTGTGTCCAACCGGCAATATACATAGGTACAACATATAATACAATACCAATTGTACCAATCCAAAAGTGTTGGTTGGCCAATTTTACAGAGTAAAGTTTTGTTTTATATAAACGAGGTACCATCCAGTATAACATACCCATGATGATAAATCCGTTCCATCCGAGTGTACCAACATGTACGTGTGCTACAATCCAATCGGTAAAATGCGCAATCGCATTCAATGATTTAAACGATAACATCGGTCCTTCAAACGTACTCATACCATAAGAAGTAATGGCTACGACAAACATTTTCAAGATAGGATCTTCACGAACCTTGTCCCAAGCACCACGTAAAGTAAGCAAACCGTTAATCATACCACCCCAAGAAGGGAAGATAAGCATTAATGAGAAAATGGTTCCCAATGTTTGTGCCCATTGTGGTAAAGCGGAATATAATAAATGGTGTGGCCCTGCCCAGATATAGATAAAAATCAATGTCCAAAAGTGGATGATCGATAGCCTATATGAGTAAATAGGGCGTTGTGCCGCCTTAGGTACAAAATAGTACATCAAACCCAAAATAGGTGTGGTTAAGAAAAATGCAACTGCATTGTGTCCATACCACCACTGTACCACGGCATCTTCAACACCGGCATATGCGGAGTAACTCTTAAACATCGTTGCAGGCAATTCCAAGTTATTAAAAATGTACAACATAGCAATGGTTACTGCCGTTGATAAGTAGAACCAAATAGCAACATAAATATGACGTACGCGTCTTTTGACGACTGTCATAATTAAATTAATGGTAAATACAACCCAAACCAAAGCAACCAAAATATCGATTGGCCATTCTAATTCGGCATATTCTTTTGAAGAACTAATGCCTAAAGGCAAAGTAATAGCGGCTAATACAATGATAAATTGCCAGCCCCAAAAATGTATTTTGCTTAACGTATCGTTGTACATACGTGTCTTGAGTAATCTTTGCGTGCTGTAATAAGCACCTGCAAAAATACCATTACCAACAAATGCAAAAATTGCAGCGTTGGTGTGTAAAGGTCTTAACCTACCGAAGCTTAGCCATGATATTCCGTTGGTATAATGCGGAAACCAATATAGATAAGCTACCATAAGACCTACCGTAAAAGCTGTAACACCCCAGACTATTGTTGCCCAAGAGAAAAGTTTTACGATTTTGTCGTCATAATAAAATTTCTGTTTTTCCATTGAAAATTAATTTTGGTTATTATTTTGTTTTTCTGTTTTTTTTAATTCTTTTCCATCGGGTTGTGCGCCAAATTCATCTTCAAATAGCATACGAACCCCCGGTGTATAGGTGTCTTCATATTGATTATTTTTTACCGATGACAAAAAAAGCACCAAAAATATCAATGCGATAATGATACTGATAAAAATGGTAAGATATAATGCAATCATAAAAAATATTTCAATTAACAAATATAAATATTTTTTTAAAAAACACCTATTTGTCTAATATTTTTATAAATTGCTGTTAATCAATTTATTAGAAATAATATTAGTTAAGAGTGTAACAAATATTACTATAGAAATAGAACTAATGGGCATCAATATAGCTGCTACAATGGGCGTTAAATGGTTGGTAATAGCAAACCCAAGTCCTAGGATATTGTATAAAAATGCAATGGCAAAACTGGTAAAAATAACCGCTTTTGTTTGTTGTGTAAGTCGTAAAAAACGATCTAAGTGAGAAAGTTTATCTGCTTTTAAAATACCGTCGGACGAAGGAGTGAAAACATTCGTATTTTCCGATAAGGCCAGTCCCACATCTGCTTGTTGTAAAGCGCCGGCGTCGTTGAGGCCGTCACCAATCATCATCACAACTTTGCCTTTTTCTTGCATATTTTGAATAAAATCCATTTTATCGTGCACAGATTGGTTAAAATAGTAGGATACATTTTTGGGTAATAGTTTTTTCAAAATAGGTTTTTCGCTATCATTATCGCCCGAAAGTACGATAAGTTGATATTTTTTTTGCAATTTTTTAAAGAGTTGCGTTATGCCTTTGCGATAGGCAGCTGTAAAAACAAATTTGCCCAATACCTGATTATTTTTTGCAATATATACTTGTGTGGAAATATTTTCATGCTCAATATCTACGAATGATGCGGACCCCAGTTTATAAATATCATCTTGTAATTGTGCTACAATACCTTTTCCAATAATTTCCTCTGTTTTGTCCGGATGAATAATATTTATTTCAGCCAAATCTTGGTAAATTAATCTGCTTAATGGGTGGTTAGAGGTTTTGACCATTGCTTTTACCATAGATTTTTGCTCATCGAATAAGGGGATGCCTTCATATGCTACTTCATATTTTTCTTGTGAGGTAAGTGTGCCGGTTTTATCAAAAATAATGGTGTCAATTTTTGACATAGATTCGATAACTTGCGCATTTTTTAGATACAACTGGTGATAACCAAATTTACGCAACATATTGCCAAAAGCAAAAGGTGCGGATAGTGCCAATGCGCAAGGACAAGCCACGATGAGTACAGCGGTCACTACCCAAATCGCCGTAGAAAATCCATCGGTAAAATACCAATAAATTCCGGCCAGTAATGCAATCGTTAAAATGACAAAGGTAAAATATTGACTGATTTTGTCTGTAAGCGATTTAATATTGACAATTTTTGAATCGTGGAAAGCTTCTCTGCTCCAAAGTTTTGTCAAATAGCTGTTGTCCACATTGCTGATGGCCTCTACTTCGATAAAATTACCGATTTGTTTGCCGCCGGCTAATAGTTGATCGCCGATGTGTTTTTCGACAGGCAATGATTCTCCGGTTACAAAGCTGTAATCTATCAAGGCGGTATTCTTCATCAAGATGGCATCTATGGGGATGATTTCTTCGTTTCGGATAAGTAACCGGTCTCCGGGTAAGATGTTTTTTATTTGTAAAACTTCCTCTTTGTCGTCGACAATTTTGGTGACGGCAATTGGAAAGTAAGATTTATAATCGCGCTCAAAGGATAGGTAATCGTAAGTGATTCTTTGAAAATATTTTCCTAATAATAAGAAGAATACCAATCCGGTTAAACTGTCAAAAAAACCCGTTCCGGTACCGGAAATAACTTCATACGAACTACGCAAAAACAACACGCTAATACCCAGCGCGATGAGGATATCGACGTTGACAATTTTTTGCATCAAGCCTTTTATGGCAGATTCAAAATAATCTTTGGCTGAATAAAATACAACGGGCAAGGCCAATCCGAACATAATCCAACGAAAAAGTGGCGCAAAGCGTTCAATCCAATAACCTTCGGACTGAATGTATTCGGGCAATGACATCATCATAATATTGCCAAAAGCAAATCCGGCAATTGCCAATTGGTACAAGAGTTTTTTGTTGTTTTTTTTCTTGTCTTTATCCATATCGTCCAGACTGATAAGCGGCGGATAGGCAATGGATGCCAGTATCTCAACTACTTGACGCAAGGAAATCTTATCACCATTGAAGGTGATGCGGACATTTTTAGTAGGGAAATTAACTTCCGAATGGGCGATATTCGGGTTGAGTTTGTCTAAGTGTTCCAATACCCAAATGCAGGCACTACAATGGATGTTGGGAATATAGAAATTGACAATTTTGGTAGAAGCATCATTAAATTCTAATAATTTTTTTTCAATTTCGGGATCGTCGAGGTAGGCATATTTTTGTTTGATGTTTTCATCGACATTGTCGGATTTAATTCCCGGCATATCGTTCATCTTGTAGTATTGCTGCAATTGGTTTTGGTTTAATATTTCATAGACCGTTTTGCAGCCGTTACAACAAAAGGCTTTGTCGTCAAACCAAACGGTTTCCGCTTCGCTCATTTCCAGCCCGCAGTGGTAACACACCAATTTTTCTTTCTTTGCCATTGTTCTATTTTGCAAGAGCAAATTTATAACAATTCTAAATAAAAAGGTGGTTTTTTATTAATTATTTCAACAATAAGAAGGACAATGATTGCGTTGTGTTTTTATGTTAAAGTTTATTTCTATTTTATTAGTTGTAGTCTTTTCTTTTTCTTGTCATTCGGCGGAGGAACACTCGCCATTAAAATCTCATCGCGTTGAAAATAACAAGGATAAAATACAAAACAGCACTTTTAATCCTTTTGATAAGTTGCAAGCATTTAAGCAAATCATCAAGAAGAAAAATCTCAATATTCAATATGTATTTGTTGTAGATTATAGCCTTCATTCGGGTAAGAAACGCATGTATCTAATAGACATTCTGAAACATAAAATCGTCAGAAAAATGATGGTGGCACATGGGGCAAAATCTGAAACCAAAATGGGGTATGCTACTGATTTTTCTAATGTGCCGGAGTCTAATAAATCTTCGCTGGGCTATGCCATAGTTAATGGTCGTGCATATAGTCGTTGGGGTATTCACGTCAAGTACTGGCTTGACGGGATTAGCAAGACCAATTCAAATATGCACAAACGGGTGATGGTTTTACATTCTTACCGTTTTGTACCTTCATTTGAAATTTATCCCTTACCCATCGTTACCAGTTTGGGTTGCGTGATGTTGTCTAAAAAAGATATGCGGTTTATCGATAAGCTCATTAAAAAACAACATAATAAACGTGTTTTAATGTATATTCGGGCTTAATCCGGAGTATTTTGCAGAGCTACGATTAATCGCGTCTATACGTTACTTAATATTTTGTCTTATTTTTGTGTATTCTTAATCTATTGTAGCTTAATTAATTTGTTTAAATGAATACAAAAAAAATAGGATTGTTTTTTGGGAGTTTTAATCCCATTCATATCGGGCATTTAATCATTGCCAATTATTTGGTCGAGCACAGCAATCTGAGCGAAGTTTGGTTTGTGGTAACCCCGCATAATCCGCATAAACAAAAAAAATCTTTGCTAGATGACCACCAACGTTTAACGATGGTCAGAGTAGCGATAGAGAATTATCCAAAATTGAAGGCATCTAATGTAGAATTTGACTTGCCACAGCCCAATTATACGGTGCATACCTTGGCGGTTTTACAAGAACAACATCCTCAACACCAATTTGTTTTATTGATGGGTGCAGACAATTTGGCTAGTCTTCATAAATGGAAAAATTATCAAAGCATTTTAGATTATTATCAGATAATTGTTTATCCGCGTATCACGACAAAAGTTCCTTTGGAAAGTCTAAGAAATCACCCGTCTATTCGGGAAGTGAAGGCGCCTATAATAGAATTGTCTGCTACGCAAATACGGAACGATATCCGGGATAAAAAAAATGTTCGACCGATGTTACCGCCGGAAGTATTTCAATATATTGATGAAATGAATTTTTATAAATAATTGATAAATTGAAAATATTTTAGTAATTTCGTAAAGAATAAAAAGATGATTTATAACTTCTTATTATATTGAATATGAGTTTGATACAAATGCAAATAGAGCGCATTCAGTATAGCGAAACACAGTCAGGTGCTTATGTTTTGTTTTTAAAAGAGCCTTTGTCCAACAAAAGGCTTCCAATTGTAATAGGTGGCATAGAAGCCCATTCCATAGCCATCGGGTTGGAAAAAGACATTGCACCGCAACGTCCTTTGACGCACGATTTGATGAAGTCTGTAATGGAGTCATATCATATAAATTTAAAAAAAATCATTATTCATAAATTTGACCAAGGCATTTTTTATGCTTTATTGATTACGGAGAAAGATGCTATAGAGATGTCTCTTGATTCGCGTACATCTGATGCTGTAGCATTGGCGGTGCGATATGATGCCCCCATTTTTTGCGAACGGTCTATTTTGGATGAAGCCGGTATTATAATGCCTGATGAAAGTTCAGAGGAAGCCCAAGAAAAAAAGGAAGAAAAAGAATTGGAAGATTTGCTCAAGGAAATCGATGCCATTACAAAGCCATCCGGAGATAGCAAAAAAAGCAGTCAAGAATTAAGCGATCTCGAAAAACTTTCTATTGACTTATTTGGTTCCAGAACCATTATTTATGCCAAGGAAGAGGTCCAAGCAATGCTCGACGAAGCTATAGAAAACGAACAATACGAAAAGGCAGCCAAGCTAAAACAATTCTTGGATTTGATGTAGCAGGAATATTATTTCTTGTACGTTTTAGGCTTTGATAATTAATTTTTTGGTCGATTGGCTCATTGCTTTTGAGCTATTACCAAGCCTCTATTTAAAAGATTTGGTATCAAATATATAAGAAGCTGCCGCTTTTATTTTATCCTTCTTAAAAGGCATTTTTGGCATCATCATAAAATCTTTATCTTGTAGGTAAATTGCATTTTTTTTACTTGGGTTTGATACAAAACTTACCATAGCATTGACAAAATCTTGTTTTTTGGGATATTTTTTTAAGTAGAAGGCTTTTATTTTATTCATATCCGGTCCAATAAGTTCCTCTGTTGTATGGCAGTAACCACATTGTTTTTTATAAAAAGCACTTCCTTGTTCGACTGTAATGTCGGAAGTTGATAATTTTTCTGCGTAATTTTTATTGGGGGAGAATATCTTTACATTAAAAGAGTTACTAAACAATAAAATAAGTAAAACAACACACACGAATAATAGATTTTTTTTCATGATAAAATGAATTT
>JANTGO010000070.1 GCA_024763015.1 Flavobacteriaceae bacterium | reverse complement strand
GTGTGAGCGCATCAAAAACGGCAGGGCAGATGCCTGCGTTTTTTTTGTGTAAATCGAATAATTGAATATTCTTTTTTCTATCCAAATGTGGATATTCACGACAGGCTTTTGGGCGGACGTCATAAATCAGGCAGTAATGGTCAGCACCTAGGAATACGCAAGGCGTTTGCTTGAACATCCATAAACCGTCGGTGTCTTTTTTTAGATATTTTTCGATAAATTTTACCGGTTTCATTTTCAAAAACTTACTAATGCGCTCCAAATCTTTTTCCGTGATAATCGGGCTGGTTGTTTTGCAACAATTGGCGCAATCCAAACAGTCGATTTTGCTAAAAACCTGATGGTGAATTTCCAGCATTTCGTAATCAAAATTCTTGGCTTTTCGTTTTTTTATAACTTTGACCAATTTTTGAAATTTGCCTTGTTTTTCTAGTGCTAATTTTGGCAATTGTTTTAATCGTTTATCCATATTTTTACTTCTCTATTTATTAGAGATAGGCGAAAGCAAAGATAATCATTTTAAACCGATTAAGGCAACTGTTTGTAGAAATGAAAAGTGTAGTCTTTTGATTTTGAAGGATAAAAAATGTGGTACAAATCGGATAAAACCCAATCGGGATGGGCGGTTGCTTGCTCAAAATACAATACGCCGCCGGTTTTGCCTTTTTTGAGATTGTAGGTAAAAATACGATTTGTTTTATAGGATTTAAAACTATTGAGTTGCGGAATGTCTTCCAAGAGTTCCGATTTATTATTTGCCATTCCGGGGTTTAACCAAATATCTGCCTGTGGAAGTTTTAGCAAGACATTTTCATAATTGAGTTTTAAACTGCCTTGATGCTCATCTTCATTCCAAAGATATTGTCCGCCGGCATCTCTTATCAATTGCACGGCATAAGTCTTACCGCCGGGGACGAACCATTTATCACCAAACAAACCGCCTTGAAACACGCTTGGTTTGTCTTGTTTTTTAGCGATTGTGTTTTTTATTTGTAAATAGTTGGATTTAATTTGATTAAAAATGCTGTCTGCTACTTTTTCTTTTCCAAATAAAACACCAAACACTTTAATCCATTCTGCACGACCCAAGGGTGATTTTTCCATCCAATCGGCATTATACAATACGGGGATTTTGTTTTGCTGAAAAATTTGATAATTTTTTTGGTCTTTTCCACTGGAAAAAGCAATGATTAATTGTGCTTGCAAAGACAAAACTTTTTCGGTGTTGAGTTGTAAACCACTACCAATTTCCTCGATTTTATGCGCATCTATTCGTTTTCTAAAAACAGGAGATGAAATATATTCGGTATGTGGAAAAGCAATTAGTTTATCCGTTTCTTGCAACATTTCAAGAGCGGGCAGGTAAGTGGTTGAGGTAAGAATAATGCGTTGTAGCGGCAGTTTTACAAGCGGGTATTTTAGAAGCGAATCGGGTATTTTTTTAGGTGTTTTTGATAGGATATAGGTAAAATCCTTACTTCCTGGCCAGGCTTCATCTATTTTTAAAATAGCGTAATCTTTTTGCTGCTGAATATGAAAGTGTTGCGCAAAATCATTGCTGTCTGTTGTATGAACAGAAGCTTCTTTCTGACTGCACGAAAAAAAGAAAATAAAGATTGTTAAAACAAGAAATTGTTTCATTTGTTATGAAGAAATTTTTTTATAAAAACATCCAAAGATATTATCTTTTTGGAAATTTCATACGATAGTTAACATCTACTTTTCCTTTGCTGATGTTTTCCAGTTTGCGTTTGATAAGTCGTTTTTTAAAACTACTGAGATGGTCGGTAAAAATAATGCCTTGCAAATGGTCGTATTCGTGCTGTATGACCCTTGCTAAAATACTGCCGATTTCTTCCTTGTGAAAATTGAAATTTTCGTCGTAATAACTAATTTCGATTGTGTCGTATCTTTTGACATCTTCGTTGACACCGGGCACGCTCAAACAACCTTCGTTAAACGACCATTCTTCACCAAATTCATCGAGCATTACCGGATTAATCAGTACTTTTTTGCCTGTTGCCAGTTTTATTTCAGCTTCTGTCAAACCTTCGATTTCGGTAAAAGGAGTTGCATCCATCACAATTAACCTAATGGATTTATTGATTTGGGGTGCTGCCAGTCCCACGCCATTTGTAGCATACATTGTTTCAAACATATCCTCGATGAGTTTTTCTAGCTCGGGATAATCCTTATCAATTTCTTTTGCAATTTTTCTAAGCACTGGCTCTCCGTATGCCATTATTGGTAATACCATAAATCTAATTTTATTTTAATGCATTAATTTATAAAACGCTTAACGGGTGCAAAAATACAAAATATATTCAAATGTAGCTCGTTAAAACAACTATCGAATGCCTGTTACTACTTTCTTCTTAGGATATTTTACTGTATAAACGAAATGCACTTTTTTTGATTTTCCCGGAAGGATTTTCAATTTCCAAAGCAATTTTCCTATCTTTTCGTTGTACCCAGCGCCGTCGCTTTCTTCTAATGTGATTTTAATTTTACTATTTTGAGAAACCGGTATTTGGTCTAAGACTTCAATATCAATCGGTGTGCTTTTCTTGTTTTTAATGCTTATTTCATAACCGAAACGTACTTTTTTGTCATTGCTCAAAAATTGTGTTTTGGTGTATTTATCGATAGTCCTTCTTTTGACAACAATATTAGCATCTCTTCCCATAGATACGAGCAAAGTGTCCGTGGTTACGCCTGCATTAATATTTGTTTTGCCGACATAAGCGCCTTCAAAGAAAATGTTGGCTTGTCCTGAAATTAGATTATATTTACTCCATTGACTGATTTTAGCCAATAAAAATGCCGATTGGTCTAATTTTGGCACCGAATGGTAAATATATTTTGTAGGCATTTCGTAAGTTTTGAGTGCCACTAAATTTGGTTTTCCGTCGCTAATAATGTCTTGTTTATTAGTTATTTTATAAACTACATTTAACTGATTTTCAGATTTTTGTGCGTTGTATCGATAAGCTTCTTCATAATCTTCACTAACTTTTTCTTTTTTATCAACAGCCATCATATTAGTTGTAGCTCCCCTTGCAGGTTGGGAAAGAGATTTATATGCATAGCCAAAATGTGCATATAAAGGGGTAAGAATAGGTCGGTTGTTGTTGCGTGCCGGATTTCCCGTAGAAATGCTAAGCTTTACATTTTTCCAATCTTGTCCGGTTTGTTGATAAACCTTGGCTTTGTAATATAATTTTACATTTTTTTGAATGCCTTTTGAACGCAAATCATAAGTGGGATGCCAACCGGCATTCGACACCAAATATTGACATTGCAATTTGATATTGCTTGTAGCAACGACATCAAATTGTAAAACAATATTTCCACTTGGTTTGTTTTTGTTGGCGTTTAATTCTTGTAATTGCTGCTCGATTTTGTTATAAGCCTCACGCTTCACTTTTTCTTGAGAGGATAATTTCATATCCTCCTTCTTGATTTCCAGCATTTTATTCTTATAAGCGGTTGTCAGTGCGATAACTTGTGTAGGGGTAAAACCTGTTTTGCCACCCAAATCTTGGTTTTTATTAAGGATGTCAGCCATACCTTTTAAAACCTGTTTTTGTTCAGCTATCCAAGACAATTCTTTGTTGAGTTTGTCCAAAGATTTTTGCAGTGCTACCACTTTGGGATTTTGTTTTTTGGGCAGTAAATAATTTCTTTCATATTTTGCAGACAAAAGACCAACCTGTTTTGCGTTGCTTACTTTTACCTGCAAGCTAGCTGGGTCAATGCTGGTTGAGATACCGGTTAGCACTATGTTTTGTCGTCCCGGTTTTAGAGACAAATTGGCACTACGGCTAATCTGAGCATTTTGTCTGTAAACTTTTACAGTTTTTATTTTTGAAGGAACGGCTTGTTGTCCAAAGCCTTTGATTGTGATAAAAAGTATGAGTAAAAGAACCAGTTTCGATTTCATATAAAATATTTTGAATGATAGTTATTAATTTTATTTATAAAGATAAGTTTGTAAGATTAAAGCAGCGCTTACTTGGTCGATCATAGCTTTATTACGGCGTTTTTTTCTTTTTAAACCACCCTGTATCATGGCATCAAACGCTAATTTTGAAGTATAACGTTCGTCTTCTCTAATTATTTCAATTTTGGGATAGGCTTTTTGAAATTTTTGTAAAAATGCGGTAATGTCTTTTTCGATAGGATTAGGCTTGCCATTCAAATCTAGACTAAGTCCCACGATTATTTTTTCTACGCTATTGTCTGCTAAATATTTTTTGAAAAAATCAAATAAATCAGTTGTAGCTACTGTGGTTAAACCACTTGCAACTATTTGTAAATCATCGGTTTCTGCAATACCGGTGCGTTTTTTTCCGTAATCAATACCTAGGAGTTTTGCCATATTGCAAAAGTAATCATTTCTGTGATATAATTTTATAGACTAAAAATAAGTATCTTTGCATATATATCTCCAAATAAGTATGGAAATGAATGATGAAAACAAAATAGCAAGTGTTGGAAATATTAAAAATATGATATTTTCTTTTCGTGGAATACAAGTTATGATTGATAGAGATTTGGCTGAATTATATGAAGTTCCTACCAAGAGATTAAATGAGCAAGTTTAAAAAACTTAGGAAAGAAATGGTTTGCATTCTCTAAATTTGATATAAATGTGATTGAAATATTGAGAAAGTTGGACTGAAAATTAATACCAGAATGTATAGTTAATGGTTGCTAATTATTAAATCAAAAATTAGTTTTTTAAACGAACTTTAGTGCTTAAAAATAATGAGAAATTTTAACACGCTTCTAATCTTATAAGTAGGCTTTAGTAAATAATTTGAAAATATGATCATAAAAGAATTAATTAACGAAATAGAGCAGTTGGTACCCTTGTCTTATGCAGAGGATTTTGACAATGTAGGTTTGTTAGTCGGCAATCCTAATGAGACAATTACCGGCGTACTGATTACACACGATACGTTGGAAGCGGTAGTGGATGAAGCCATTGCAAAAAAGATGAATTTAATCATAAGCTTTCATCCGATTATTTTTAGTGGTTTAAAAAAAATTACGGGGAAGAATTATGTAGAACGCGTTGTCATAAAGGCCATTAAAAACAATATTAGCATTTATGCGATGCATACGGCTTTGGACAATCAAAGCTTTGGCGTTAGCGGTATTTTGGCTAAGAAATTGGCTTTGTCAAAAACAAAAGTTTTGATACCGCAAGCCAAAACACTCAGACAGTTGGTTACGTATGTTCCTGGTGCTCACGTAGAAAATGTTAGAAAGGCATTGTTTGAAGCTGGTGCGGGTGATATTGGTAATTATTCCGATTGTAGTTTTAATGTAGTGGGAAGTGGTACTTTTTTACCAAAAAATGATGCCAATCCGTTTGTAGGTACTGTTGGAGAATTGCACACGGAAAAAGAGATGCGTATAAGTGTTATTTATGCCAAACATTTGGAAGGAAAAATTTTACATAATTTATTTACAACACATCCGTATGAAGAAGTGGCTTATGAAGTTTTAGAACTTCAAAATTCAAACAAAAATATTGGTTTGGGCGTGATAGGTTGGCTCGATAAACCGGTTGACGAAGAGGAATATTTGAACTATCTAAAGAAAAAATTGCAATTATCCTGTATCAGACACAGCCGTTTAAGGGGAAAACCCATTCAAAAAGTAGCTATTTTGGGTGGTTCGGGTAGTTTTGCTATTGATGATGCAAAGCGCTTAAATGCAGATGTTTATATTACTTCGGATATCAAATACCACGAGTTTTATAAAGGCGAAAATCAAATGATCATTGCGGACATTGGGCACTTTGAAAGCGAACAATATACAAAGGCGTTTTTATTTGAACAAATTTCGAAAAAAAGTCGTAAATTTGCAATTGCTTTATCAGAAATAAATACTAATCCAATCAACTACCTATAAATATGGCTAAAACAAAAGAACTTACTGTAGAAGACAAACTAAGACTGATATACGATTTGCAACTAATCGATTCTAAAATTGACGAAATTAAGAATACCAGAGGCGAACTCCCTTTAGAAATACAAGATATGGAAGACGAGATTGCCGGTTTGCATAGTAGAAAAGACAAAATTCTTATTAAAATAGCGGAACAGGAAGAAGAAATCAAAAAACGTCAAATGGCAATTGAAGATGCCAAAAAATTGATGGAAAGATATGTTGAGCAACAAAAAAATGTAAGCAACAATAGAGAATACGAAGCACTTTCTAAAGAAATAGAATATCAAGAGTTGGAAATACAATTTGCTGAAAAGAAAATAAGAGAAGCTGGTTTTGAGATTGAAAAACTTCAAAAATTGCTCAATGGTGATAGTTTTGAAAAAGATGGAAAAACAATCGTAAAGAAAGGTATAGATGAATTAATTGAAGAAAAAGATAATAATTTGTCGCATAAACGCGAGGAGTTGGCTGCTTTGATGAAGGAAACTGAAAAGCAAGAAGAAATGTTACGAAATCGTGCCGAAAAAATTCGTGCTGATATTGAACCGCGTTTGCTTAGAGCCTATGACAGATTGCGTAAGAATTTTAATAACGGTTTGGCTGTTGTTTCGATAGAACGCGGCGCTTCGGGCGGTTCGTATTTTACCATTCCGGTACAACAACAATTAGAGATTAGATTGCGCAACAAGATTGTGATTGATGAACACAGCGGACGTATTTTGGTCGATGGTGATTTGGCCAGAGAAGAAAAAGCCGTTATCAACGAGATGCTTGAAAATATTTAATTATAATAAATTAAAAATCAGATGATTACAGATGAAACGATGCAATCATATTTGACAAAAGTTACCTCTCCGCAATCTGATTTACTACTAGCTTTAGAAAAGGAAACATACCAAAAAATGGTACTCCCGCAAATGATAAGTGGGCATTATCAAGGTCGGTTTTTAAGTATGATTTCCAAATTAGTTTCTCCAAAAAATATATTAGAAGTCGGTACATTTACCGGCTTCGCTACTTTGTGCCTGGCTGAGGGTCTACAGCCGGATGGATTGATACATACCATTGATAAAAACGATGAGTTTCAGAAATTGCAAAACAAATATTTTGACAAATCCGGTTACAGAAACCAGATAAGGCAATTATTGGGCGATGCAATGGAAATCATACCCAAGATGGAGGTAAAATTTGATTTGGTTTTTATAGATGCCGACAAAAGGCATTATCCCGAATATTTTGAAATGATTTTACCAAAAATGAACAATGGCGGACTGATATTAGCCGATAATGTTTTGTGGTATGGAAAAGTCGTTGATGCACAAGCCAAGGATGCCGAAACTTTAGCTATAAAAAAATATAATGAAATCGTAAGGAAACATCCGAAGGTGGAAGTAGTTGTTTTACCCATTAGAGATGGCATTTCAGTAGCACGCGTTATTTAATAATATATTGATAACAAGTCTATTATTTTATAAACTATAGATTAACGCCGAATTTCCATTAAAAAGTCACCGGTTTCACTTTCTTCGACTATTTGAGATTTAAAGCTATTTTGATGAGCAAATGTTTGCAAAGTTTGTGCATCTATATAAGTCCAGTCAAACGATTCTATTTCATCTTTGTACGAAATATAGAATTTTACATCGCCGTAATATGCTTCGGAAGGCATGGCATAACCACCGCCTGATTCATATAAATATTTGAGGTCCGAAGAGTGTAGCAGTGCTTTGCCGTTTTGGCTAAGCAGTTCATTCAATTTTTTAAAAAGCCGGTCGGCGTAAATAGCTTTACCTACGATGCCTACACCGTTCATTAAGAGCAGGATAGTATCATATTTTTGATGTTGTAGTTCAAAAAAATCTGATTGAATGATATTTTTAATACCCTGTGCTTGTAGCACTTTATATCCCCATTTAGAGAAATCCAATGCCGTTACATTTTTGTTTGCTGTTTGTAGATATTTGCTGTGTATGCCACTTCCGGCACCTACATCTAGTATTTTTCCTTCGGATAAATTCAGTGCGAGTTTTTCTATTTCGGGCATTTCCTCATAACTTCTAAATAGGTAACTTGTTGGAAGCACCTCCTTATCGGTAAGATGTGTCCATGTTAACATGTCTTCCGGATTTTGGTCAAATTGATAGTCGTAGAGGGCGCGTCCAAACAAATCTTTATGATTCATACATTATATATATCTATTTTGGTGAAGTTATAAAAATAAGTCCATAGAATTATGGTAAATCATACATTCTAGTTCTTCTTCGTTCATTTGGTAAATATCAGCCAATTTTTTGATGATTAATCTCAAATAAGCAGGTTCATTTCGATTGCCTCTAAAGGGTGTAGGCGCCAACCAAGGTGCATCGGTTTCTACAACAATATTTTCTATGGGGACTTCGGGTAGAATTTTATCAATTTTTCCATTTTTGAAAGTAACAACGCCACCAATACCTAAATGAAAACCCAAGTCTATGGCGTGTGTTGCTTGTGCTAATGTTCCTGTAAAACAATGAAATACGCCTTTTAAGTCAGGTGATTTTTCTTGTTCAACAATTTCAAAAACCTCATTAAAAGCATCCCTGATATGAATGCTAACGGGAAGTTTTTTTTCTTTTGCCCATTGCAATTGCGTTTGAAAAGCATCTTGTTGTTGTTTCAAAAAACTCTTATCCCAATACAAATCTATCCCGATTTCGCCTACACCAAAATATTTTCCGGTATCTAAAGTGTTTTTAATAAGGGCGAGTTCTTCTTTGAAATTATCTTTGACAGAGGTTGGATGCAATCCCATTAAGGGGAGCATTTCATCCGGATATTCATCAACGGTATTTTTTAAGGATTTTATGCTTGAAGAATCGATATTGGGCAACACAAATTTTTCAACGCCTTCATCCATTGCGCGTTTTATGACAGCTGCTCTATCGATATCAAAATCTTTTACAAAGAGATGTGTATGGGTATCTATAATCATTTTCAAATGTTTGACACAAAAATAATCTAAAAGCAAGATTATTTACATAAAAAAAGGATAATTTTTTTTTTTCAATAATTATTTAATACTTATCTTTACCACACCAAAAATTATGAAAATGAATTTACCAGAAAACCATAAGCTTAATAGTCTTGTAGCACAAGTCATCCCCGTTTCACCAAGCATGAAAATATTTAGAATAAAACCCGATGGATGGGAATTGCCTGAATTTGAAGCCGGAAAATTTCTAGTTTTGGGTTTATATGGACAGCATCCTCGTGTGGATTATGCACAACCGGAATTTAAAGCGTCTGATGATGATAAACTTATAAGAAGGGCATATTCCATTGCCTCTTCTAGCAAAGATGGCTTTGTAGAGTTTTTTATTTCATTGGTTGAGACCGGACAATTAACCCCTAGACTTTTTAACCTCAAGGCAGGAGACCAAGTATTTATGAGCCAAAAACCAACGGGAATGTTTACTTTGGATAAAATAGCACCGGATCAAAACGTGGTGTTGATAGCTACAGGTACCGGCGTAGCGCCTTATATGAGTATGTTGCGTTCGGATGCGTTGAGCAGACAAGGGAAAATTGCCATTATTCACGGTGCTTCTATTTCTATGGATTTAGGTTATCATTCCGATATGGAATTGTTGGAACGCCTGTTCCCACATAAATTTGTTTATTATCCGACCATTACAGACCCTGAAAAAGAAATTGTAGAATGGCATGGAGATACCAGATTTATCGGTGATATTTGGAAAGATCCAAAACTCAGTGAGTTTATTGGCTTCGAACCCAAAGCAGATTCGACACATATTATGCTTTGTGGAAACCCAAACATGATTACAGGTATGAAGGAGTTGCTCAAGGAAGAGGGATTTAAAGAACATACAAAAAGGGAACCCGGACAAATTCATGCTGAAGAGTTTTAATAGATATGAATATGTATTAAAGCAAGTTTGCTAAGCTTTTTTTGTATGTAAGTATTTGATTATAATAAATATAATCTTTTATAGCAAGCACTAAATTATACCAATATTTTTTTTATAATAAAAGCCCCGCCATTTGGCGGGGCTTCATAATATTAGATATTCAAAATTTATGAAATATCTGCCTTATATTATTTTTTAACAATTTTAAAAGCAGTTACTTGTCCGTTAACTTGTGCTTTTACAAAATAAATACCATTTTGCAATTGGCTCATGTCAATTTGAGTTTGAACGGCATTGGGTTGTATATTAATAACTTCTTGACCGGTAATATTGTAAACGTTTACATTTTCAATTTGACCTTGAGCAGATAAATTCAACGTATGATTTACAGGATTTGGATAGAATTTAAATCCTTCAATTTGATTATCTGCAATAGCACTGGTTTCGCTTACAGCAATATCAAAAGTACCATGACCACCACTTCCATTCATCCAACCACCAAAAGCGACTAAATATGCTTCACCTGCAGTTGTGGTAAAGGTGATACTTTCTCCTGCATTACCTGAATGATCATCTGCATTATCAACACATACTTCGCTCCCACAAGTTCCTGTATAGATTTGCAACTCACCATCTAAACCACCGGTTACATTATCTACTTGAACCATAACTTCATTGCCATTACCGGTGAAGCTATACCAAACACCGTCTCCCAATGTGCCACTACCACATACATCCGGTAAATCGCTAGAACCTAAAGTTGTTCCGGATACGGCAGGATCATTTATCGTTAAAGCTTGTGCATTGGCACAGTCATCATTAGCCGGAGGGCAATAATATATAACTGTCTCGTTACTAAAGAGGGTGTTGTCTTGGTCGTTTGTTACTGTGAAAATAACACTTGATCCAGAGGCATAGGGACCAAAACTTACAGTACCGGGAGCTGACATAGCTTGCGTAGCACTACCTTGATCGTCTGATACAGTTACTGAAGTAGCTGATACAAAATCGGAAACATTAACATCAACGTTATATTGAGCATTGGCACAGTCAGCATTAATAGTGGTTGTAAATTCAGGTCCTCCAACACTAGATTCTTCTAAACAGAACGAAACATCAACATCAGCCGTGTTATAATCATAAATTTGAATTATTAAATCTTGTCCTATTGTCCAACCACTTAGAATATAGTCATCAGGTGCATAGGTGCCTTCACATGTAATTTCATTTCCACTAGTATCTCTAATGATAATTCCGGGGTTGCCATCTCCGTCATTCCACATTAACGCATTTGTAGTGGCGGTCCAAGTGTAAAAAACATCTAATCCGGTATGTGTTCCATCACAACTTCCATCCATTCCACTATCGGTAACACCAGTATGAGCACCCCAAGCTTGGAATGTATAAGTAGAACATCCTGAACCGGCAGGAGAAGGTGTTATAGGTGTAGCACCACTCATAACATCATTGGCGGGAGGGCAGTAATAAGATGTAGAATGTGAATCGGTATAAGTATTATCCTGATCATTGGTCACAGTTAAATTAACCGTTGTGCCACTAGCATAGGGTCCCATAACAACAGTTCCTGTTGCAGTTGCTTGTTGTGCAGCACTTCCTTGGTCATCGGAAACGCTAACAGAAGTAGCACCACCAAGATCTGTGATATCAACGTTAACACTAAATTGCCCATTGGCGCAATCCGGTGTAACATCTGTACTGAAAATGGGATTATATACTGAAGGTGCTTCTTGCACCAATACATCGTCTA
>JANTGO010000069.1 GCA_024763015.1 Flavobacteriaceae bacterium | reverse complement strand
AAGAAATTTGTATCTTTGTTAAAATTTAGCAAATGAACTTTTGGGCAAAATTAGCAGGGATTATTCTTAGGAACAAACTGGTTTTTATCTTTTTGTTACTGATAGTTACCGGTTTTTTTACCTCGCAGTGGAAATACGTCAAAATATCTTATACGCAAGACAGCATTCTACCCAAAGATGATCCGTATGCCATTGAATATGCGCGTTTTAAATCTAAATTTCCCAATGACAACAACCTAATTCTTATTGCCATAAAAGATAGCAGTTTGTTTACCAAAGACAAATTAAATGCTTGGAATAACTTATCAAATGACCTGCTAAAATTTCCTGAAGTCGAACAGGTTTTTTCCGTCGGAACGCTTAAATTATTGCAAAAAGACACGTTAAACAAACGTTTTGTATTAAAGGATTTGCACAAGGGTACCATCCAAAGTGATGCACAAGCTCTGCAATTAAAACACAAACTTTTTGATTCGCTTCCATTTTATGAAGGTTTTGTATTCAACAAAAAAACAGGTGCTGTTCAAACCATTGTCGCGCTTAAAAAATCCGTAGCAAAAACCAAAAAAAGGATAGATTTTATCGTTACCAAAGTCGCACCTTTATTAAAAAAATATGAGGATACCGATCATCTGGATATAAAAAAATCCGGATTGTTGTACATTCGCACCATGAATGCTAAAGTCTTAGAAAAAGAAATTCCATTCTTTATTGGTTTTTCGCTTTTTGTAACGGCATTCATAATATTATTATTCTTTAGAACCGGTTCCCCGATTTATATTTCGGTACTTATCGTATCCATCGGCGTGATGTGGTCATTTGGTATCATGGGCACTCTGGGCTATCAAATAAGCATCTTAACGGCCATAATTCCACCTTTGGTTATTGTTATTGGTGTTCCCAATGCCATATTTCTGATTAATAAATACCAACATGAAATAGAAAGCCACGGCAATCAAGCAAGATCGTTACAAAGGGTTGTTACCAAAACCGGAAACGCTATTTTGATGACCAACTTAACAACCGCAATTGGTTTTGGCACTTTTGTAATTGTTAACAACCACTTGCTTAAAGAATTTGGTATTGTTGCTTCCTTGTCTATTTTATCTATCTTTTTTATCTCTATTTTGCTGATACCTATTATTTATAGTTACCGTAAGCCGCCAAAGAAAAAGCATTTAAAACATTTGAAAAGAAAATGGCTTAACAATTTTGTAAACTGGTTGGCAAAAACAGTCCGACACAAGCAACGACATATTTTTGGTACTGCCATTCTATTGATGGTTGTCAGTATGATAGGGATAAATAAAATTAAAGTGTCGGGAAGTATGTTGTCGGATTTGCCCAAGGAATCGACTTTTTATAAGGAAATAAAATTCTTTGAAAAACAATTTGGTGGTATTTTGCCATTGGAATTTATGGTAGATACCAAAAGAAAAAAAGGTGCTTTTAAATCTCAAACTTTATCAAGAGTCGACAAGTTTCAAGACAACATTTCGGATCTGCCGGAAATGTCAAAACCTTTGTCAATTGTAAATCTTGCCAAATACGGCAAGCAGGCTTTTTATAACGGCAACCCTAAATACTATCAGCTGCCTTCTTCACATGAAAGAATGTTTATTTTGCCTTATATAAAAAATGCAAAAGGCAAGGCAAAAATGCTAAAAAGTTATACGGATTCCACCCAACAATACTTGCGAATCACTACTTTTATGAAAGATATTGGCACAGATAAAATGGAGCAAATAGAACAATATCTAAATCTAAAAAAAGACAAGATATTTCCTCCTAAAAAATACAATGTCTTGATGACAGGACAAGCCAATCTGTATTTAAAAGGCACCCATTACTTGATAGATAATCTGACATTATCATTGGGGTTTGCCATCTTTTTGATTTTTATTTTTATACTTTGGATGTTTGGCGGTTCTTTTAAAATGGCATTTATATCATTGATACCTAATTTATTACCATTGCTAATTACAGCAGGAACTATGGGATTTCTACACATTCCACTCAAACCCTCCACCATCCTTATATTTAGTATTGCCTTTGGTATTTCGGTGGATGATACCATTCATTATTTAGCCAAATTGCGACAAGAACTCAAGTTGCACAACGGAAGGGTAAAAACCTCAGTGTACAGGGCTTTAAAAGAAACGGGCATCAGCATGTTTTATACTTCTGTAGTTTTATTCTTTGGTTTTTTGACCTTTACTTTCTCTAGTTATGGTGGCACCAAAGCTTTGGGCGGTTTGATTTCCTTTACGCTTTTGATGGCTATGTTTTCAAACTTATTATTGCTTCCTGCATTGGTCTTATTTATGGATGACTTGTTTAAGGGTAAAAAGAATTATGAAACAACCGCTTTAGATTTATTTCCTGAAGAAGAAGAAAAATAATAAATGAACGATTTCCAATTATATTTTCGCTTAGGTCTGGAACACATTTTAAACATTGGTGCTATTGACCATATTTTATTTCTGACAGCACTTATTATGGTTTTTAAAATCACTGAATGGCGCAAATTATTCTGGTTGGTTTCTTTGTTTACTATTGCGCATACTACCAGCTTGATGTTGTCTGTCTATGGCGTCTTAAAGATCGATGGAGCGCTTATCGAAAAACTTATCCTTGTTACCATATTAATCACAGCACTCTCAAATATTTGGGTAAAAAATCCTAAAAATTTGCACCAATTACACTATTATTTTTCTTTCTTTTTTGGACTAATTCACGGTTTGGGATTTGCCAAAGACTTTAAAATGATGATTGCCGGACAAGGCAAAAAGCTTTTTTCCTTGCTGTCATTCGCACTAGGCATAGAGGTTGCACAAATATTTCTTGGCTTGCTAATTTTATTATTTTTTGGCTTGTTAATCAACACATTAAAATACAGCAAAAGAGAAGTGGTTTTGCTATTTTCCGGCTTAATAATAGGATATACCCTAGCATTATTAATATAACCTAGACCACAGAGCATCAAAAAAATCAATAATTTTAATTTATTCCTTAAGCCTTAATTTTTGTCCTACTTTGATATAGTTTCCCTTGATGTGGTTTAACTTTCTTAATTTCCAAATAGGTATGTGATAGTTGACGTGTATTCTATACAATGTCTCACCGGGTTGTACAACGTGGTATTTATCATCGCCAGATGTAGTATTGCTAGTTTCAGGCGTTGAGACTTGTACCTTTTCTTTGACAACAGGGTTTTCTTTTATGATTTCCATTTCTTTTACCGGTTCCACGACTTTGTCCATAGGAATTATTATTTGTTGCCCAACTGAAATCGAATTGTCTGAAAGATTGTTAGCCGATTTAAGGTCATCCTCAGAGACATGATACATTTTGGCAATCGAAAATAAGGTTTCTCCTTGTTTTACGAGATGTGTTTTGTGATTCCCTGATTCTACTTCAGTTGTTTGAACAACCTCTTGTACAACCTCTTGTACTTTTGGCGAACTTGTTTTCGCTTGCGAGGGCTCTTGAGTTGAATTTAAAGGCGTGTCAGCACTATTTTGTGTTAAAACCAGTATTTGACCTTCGTAGATATCAAAATCGTTTAAGTTATTAATACTTTGAATATCTTTAACCGGAATATCATATTTTTGAGAGATGGTAAATAATGTTTCCCCCTTTTTTACCTCATAAATAAACTTTTTCTTTTTATTAAGGCTCCCTTCTGCTTCCTTTTCATCCACTTTTACACTCATTCCTTTTAAAACGGCTTTATCATATTTGCTTAAATTATATTTTTCAATAATATAAATCAACTTGTCCGGATAGCTCGGATCCGTTGCATAACCCGCTTTTTTTAGACCGCGCGCCCAAGCCTCATAATCCGTTTTGGGTAATCGAAACAAAAAAGCATAGCGTTTTCTTTGTGCTAAAAATTTGGAATGATCTTTAAAAGATGCTTCGGGATTATCATATTTTCTAAAGCATTCTTTCAATTCATTATCATCGTGCAAAATTGTTTTTCCTTGCCATCCTTTATGACATTTAATGCCAAAATGATTTTTACCATTCGTTGCCAATTCACTTTTTCCGGCTTTTGATTCCAAAATACCTTGTGCCAATGTAATACTGGCAGGAATACCATATTCCTTCATTTCTCTTTCGGCAATAGCATCATAAGTAGCAATGTATCTAATCACATTGATATCCAAATCCTTATTGCTTTGATCAATCTCTTTTGAAACCTCTTTTGCAATTTCTTCTTTATTAACTTTCTCTTTATCGGCTTGGATTTTTACTGCTTTTTTTGAAGCACCACAACTATTCATTAAGATGAGCAATACAATGCCCAGGATATTCAGATATCTCATTATGATAATTTTTGAAGCAAAAAAATGCTTTATGTTAGAACAATAAACAAAGTTAATATATTTTTTGATGAAAAACGAAATAAAATTAACAAATTCCAATTATCAGAGTTTCAGTAAGGGCAAACCTTTTTTTTGCAAACGCCAATTCATACCTTCACGTCCTTGTAAACCACCGGTGTGAACGGCTAATATTTTGCTTCCTTTTGGGAAGTAATCTTTTTTGATTAAATCTATAATGCCATAAAACATTTTTCCGGTGTAAATAGGGTCCAAAGGCAAATGGTGCAAGGTCTTGACCATATTGATAAAATCAACCAGTTTTTTATCTATTTTACCAAATCCACCAAAATGATAGTCTCTTACCAAAGACCAATTGTCTTTTTGTGTATATTGCTGAATGTTATGATTCAAAAAATCTTCTTTTAAAGCAGGAAAACCTAATATTTTTTGATTTGTAGCTGAACTATTGATGATACCCGCAATCGTACCCCCTGTACCAATTGCCGAACAAACATAATCAAAGTCCATATCCTCCGGCCTTAAAATTTCCTCAGTACCTCTAACAGCCAATGCATTTGTGCCTCCTTCAGGCACCAAATAAAAACGACCAAAACTTTGAGATAATTTATCGATAAAATCTGCTTGGGTTTTTTCTCTATATGCTTTCCTGCTGACAAAATAAAATTCCATTCCTTGTGTGGCTGCAAATTGCAAAGTCGGATTTTCAGCCAGCGTTTTTGATAAATTTTTTCCCAATTCATCACCACGAATGACGCCAATCGTTTTAAACCCATATTCTTTTCCGGCTGCTGCCGTTGCCGCAATATGATTGGAAAATGCCCCTCCAAAAGTCAATAAAGTATCATGTTGTTGTGCTTGCGCCGCTATGATGTTGTAATACAGTTTTCTAAACTTATTCCCCGAAATATGTTGATGCAAAACATCCTCCCTTTTGACATACAAATCGATCTCTTTTTTCTTGAGCAAGCAGTCATTAATATGTTGGTTATAAGGCGTTTGCTGAATTTTTAACATGTTTCTATTTTTATATAAAAACCTTGCAAACAGTGGTTTGCAAGGTTTTCATGAGGATGATTGTAAATACTTTATTTTTTTTCTTTCACTTTATCAAAAGCAGCATCTAAAGCTTTTAAAACTTCATCGGTAATATCATTTTTAGTATTTCCGTACATCATTGAACCGCTATTGTTTTTGCCGTAAATATACTCGTAACCATTTTTTTTGCCGTACTCATCAAAAAAGTCATATACATTTTTAATAACCGAATCGGTTTTCTTTTGCATTTCGGCACTCAAAGCTGCACTTTCTTGTTGTTGCATTTGTTGAATCTGTTGCTGTCTTTGGTACAACATTTGATCCATTTGTTTGGCTTTTTTAGGACTCATTTTGGCCACTTTTTGTTGAAAATCCTTTACTACATTTTGCCAATCCTTTACAATGGAATCATATTTTTTGGTAAAAGCAGCTTGTTTCTCTTTAAAAACAGCTTCTTGCGCTTTTACCCCCTTGTATTCCTTAAATATTTTGTCGGTTTGTACAAATGCCGTTTTAGGTGCATTTTGACAAGCACTCATCAAAGCAATACCTGCCAATACTAATAATAATTTTTTCATTTTAGTTATATGGTTTAGTTAATTAATTTCTTATCAGCAAATATAATAAAAAGAAAACATGTATTATGTCTAAGTGCGTATTAAAAAAAATGCTTAAATTTGAGGCAACTATTTATTTACCTATTGGTTTTTCTATAAAAATAGAACTATGAAACCACCATGTATAATCTCTTTAAACACAGAGATATGATTAAGGTGGTTCCATGTGTTACCAATAAAAAAAAAAACTTAAACACATGAAAAAAATTATCTTCCTTCTCGTATTTTTAAATATTGCTACTTTACAAGCACAAAGCATCAATATGTATTTTGAAAATGCTTACAATTTTAAACGTATTACAAATGTATATGCCGTTGTTGAACAAGCACAACACAAAAGTCAACTTTTTCATGCTGACAAAAATGGCAGGATAAACTTATCAGACATTAAAAATGCAGTAAAATTGAGTTTTTATGCTGAAAACTATCAAGCTTTTCAAACCTCATTTAACAAATTATCGAGCCATGACAATATCGATTTAAAAGTTGTTCTTAGGCCGGATAGTTTTCAATTTATTAATCCTGAAAATGATCCCGTTTTGATAGATGCATGGGTGATGGATAAATACACAGCTAAACCCATCAAAAATGCAGAAGTTTATTTCAACGAGAATAAAATCAGCTTAAAAACTGATGCAGATGGCAAATTTTACCTAAAAAAAGATAATTTGTTCAACTACCTGCAACTCAAAGAAGGTGATAGTTTATCATTTTCTGTCAAAGCTCCCGGTTATAAAACCTATCAAGAAGGAATTCGTTTTTCGAAATCAAGGGAATTTAAAGGTATTTTACTCGAACCCACCCAAAAACGAAGCTATAGCCAAAACAATGCTATTGACGACCCAAAAATGATTCAATTTATACTTGACAAAGTACAAATGGCAACGCCAAAAGAAGCTCTAACAGGTTGTAGCGGCTTGCCTACCACCATAAAAGTCGGACTAAATTGTTCTTGTAATTCATGCTCATCAGTAGCTACAATGACGCTCCAGAGTTATGTAGAAAAAGGTTTGAATGACGAATGGATTGCCAGTTGGGAAATGGAATCTTTAAAAGCCGGTACGCTTCCTTACAAAACTTATGGGGCGTACTACGTATTGCACCCTATAAGCACTGTTTATGATATTTCAAATACGACTTGTAAACAAGTATGGGACAACGATGTTTCTTCTCGTTGCGTTACAGCTGCTGCCGACACCAATGGCGTATTTATGGTAACCGCAAGCGACAACATTGCAAGAACGGAATACTCTGCAGAAAACAATGGGTTAAACGCTCCTGCCAATGAGGGTTGCGGTGACGGCTACTCCGGAACGGGTAGTAGTTGGCCTTGTATAGCAGACAATGTCTGTGCCGGTCACGACCGATACGGTCACGGACGCGGGATGTGTCAATGGGGTACCCAACGATGGGCATTACAATACAAAAATTATCAATGGATAACCGACCATTATTACAATCCCGGCTATATGTATCGTTGTGATGCACCGCATCCTCATCCGGATCTAACACCCGTCAATGCCACTTTGGATGTCGGCACCGTTGCCCCCGGACACGTGGTGAATAGCACCCTAAGTGTACAAAACATTGATCAAGGTCCTTCCGATAGAACCAAACTCGGTTTCTTTTTATCCACCGACCAAACTTTCGATACAAATGACACACGTCTGAATTATTTGTATATCAGTGCCTTAAACGGATTTGCCAGTCAAAATTTCAGTCGTTCCTTAACCATTCCGGCCAATACTGCTGACGGCACTTATTACGTGCTTTTTGTAGCTGATTACGAAGATTATTTATCCGAATCTAACGAATCTAACAACGTTCAAAGCGTACAATTAATCGTGGATTCTAGTACCGCTGTTAACGATAATTTTATCACGAAAAATATTCAGCTTTTTCCCAATCCTACCAAGGGAAAAATAAGCATTAAAACCTCCGATGCCATCAACATCAGTAAAGTAGAAGTTTATACAATGCTGGGTCAAAAGATAGAAAATCTGAATATCCAAAACAACAAAATAGATATCCATCACTTGGCAAACGGTTCTTACTTGATAAAAATAACGGATGACAAACAAAATACGGGTAGTTTTAAAATATTAAAAAAATAAAACTTACATGTCGATATACCAAAGGATTGTCCGGCAGAAACAAAACCATCAAAAATCATTAGCCCTACTGTTAGATCCTGACAAAGTGGCGATTGAGGATTTAAATAAATGGGCAAAAAAAATCAAAAATGCACAAGCAGATTATCTATTCATAGGCGGTAGTTTGCTAAAAAAAGACCATACAAACAAGCTTATAAAAAAACTTAAAAAGCATCTGGATATACCCATTATTTCGTTTCCGGGCAATGCGCAACAAATAAGTAAACACGCAGACGGATTGCTATTTCTTAGTTTGATTTCTGGCCGTAACCCCGATTTTTTAATTGGGAATCATGTTGTAGCGGCACCGCTTTTAAAACAAACAAATCTAGAAGTAATTCCGACCGGATATATGCTTATTGAAAATGGACATACCACCTCCGTTGAATATATCAGCAATACCAAACCCATTCCAAGAAACAAGAAAGACATCGCATTGGCTACCGCTTTAGCAGGTGAAATGCTTGGACTGAAAATGATTTATCTCGAAGCCGGAAGCGGCGCAAAAGCGCATGTGCCCTTAGAAATGATTCAAAGTCTTGCCGAAAATCTTCATATTCCACTCATCGTAGGCGGAGGTATTCGGACAAAAAAACATATGTTGCAAATACTTAACGCAGGCGCCGATATCGTAGTAGTGGGCACTGCTTTTGAGGAAAATAACTGGTAATCAAAATATGAAACCACCATGTATAATGCTCTTTACACACAAAGATATGATTATGGTGGTTCCATGTGTTACCAATAAAAAATATAGAATAATAAACACATGAAAATAATTTCTTACAACGTTAACGGCATCAGAGCTGCTATGCGCAAAGGACTTGTCGATTGGCTCAAACAAGTGGACGCCGACATTGTAGGTTTTCAGGAAATAAAAGCTTTAGAAGATCAAATTGATACCGAAGCGCTCAAACAAGCCGGATATCTTTATCAATATTGGTTTTCTGCTCAAAAAAAAGGCTATAGCGGCGTGGGTATTATCTCCAAACACAAACCCCTTCATGTAGAAAAAGGAACCGGCATTGATTATATGGATTTTGAAGGACGAAATATCCGAGTAGATTTTCCCGATTTTTCATTTATGAGTATGTATTTACCCAGTGGCACCAATGACCAACGATTGAAGCTAAAATTCAATTATATGGATGACATGCTCGAGTACTCCCAAAAATTAAAACAAGAAATTCCCAACATAATCATCAGCGGTGACTATAATATTTGCCATCAAGCTATCGATATTCATGATCCCAATCGTCTGCAATATGTTTCAGGATTTCTACCGGAAGAAAGGGCCTGGTTGTCACAATTTATCAAAACCGGATTTATCGACAGTTTTCGCGAATTTGACTCCCGCTCGGAACAATACAGTTGGTGGAGTTATCGCGCCGGTTCGAGAGCCAGAAATAAAGGTTGGCGCATAGACTATCACATGGTTGGAGAATCCTTAATGCCCAAAATAAAAAGAAGTTTGATTTTACCGGAAGCCAAACATTCCGACCACTGTCCTATTTTATTAGAATTATAAATTGTAGGGACGCACGGCCGTGCGTCCCTACAATTTATAATTTACTGTATATTATTTGAATGCCGGAATACCCGTGATATCATATCCGGTTATCAACAAATGTATATCGTGGGTACCTTCATAAGTTACCACAGATTCCAGATTCATCATATGACGCATAATGGAATATTCACCTGTAATACCCATTGCACCTAACATTTGTCTAGCATCTCTTACAACATTAATGGCAATTTCAGCATTGTTTCGTTTTGCCATCGATATTTGAGCTGAAGTAGCTCTTCCTTCGTTTCTTAGATTACCCAATCGCCAAAGAAGCAATTGTGCCTTGGTAATTTCAGTTAGCATTTCGGCCAATTTTTTTTGTTGTAGCTGAAAAGCTGCAATCGGTTTGCCAAACTGCGTTCTTTCCATGGCATAGCGTACAGCCGTATCATAAGCATCCATAGCAGCGCCCAAGGTTCCCCAAGCAATACCGTAACGAGCAGAATCCAAGCAAGTAAGCGGTGCACGCAATCCGTCGGCTTCAGGTAATAAGTTTTCTTTAGGTACTTTTACATCCTGAAAGATCAATTCACCTGTAGCAGAAGTACGCAAAGACCATTTATTGTGTGTTTCGGGTGTCGAAAAACCTTCCATGCCACGTTCTACAATAAGTCCTTTGATACGTCCGTCTTCATTTTTTGCCCAAACCACTGCAATATCGGCAAAAGGCGCATTAGAAATCCACATTTTGGCACCATTGAGTAAATAATGGTCACCTTTATCTATAAATTTTGTTTCCATGCCACCCGGATTTGATCCGTGGTTGGGTTCTGTCAATCCAAAACAACCCATTAACTCTCCGGTTGCCAATTTGGGTAAATATTTTTGTTTCTGTGCTTCATCTCCGTATTTCCAAATAGGAAACATCACCAAAGAAGATTGTACTGACGAAGTAGATCTCACACCTGAGTCGCCGCGTTCCAGTTCTTGCATGATCAATCCATAAGACATATAATCGAGTCCGGGACCACCGTATTCTTCGGGAATAAAAGGACCGAAAGCCCCAATTTCGCCCAATCCTTTGATTATTTGTTTTGGAAATTCAGCTTTTTGTGCGGCTTCTTCAATGATGGGACTTATATCTCTTTTGACCCATTCGCGGGCTGCATCTCTTACGAGTTTTTGTTCATCCGTAAACAATTCATCTACTAGATAATGGTCGGGATGTTTAAATAAATCTTGTGCCATTTGTTTTGATAATTTTTGTGTTTGGCAAACATAGTAAAATGTCTTGACATTTAGTATGAAAAGCTTTGTTTTTTTATAAATTAATCAGGCTTAGTCCAAAAGTTCTTTAGACTTAAATTATCTTTTTTGCAACCATTTCTCCGGATTGAGTTTGGTCATGTTTTTGTAGATTCTGAATTTTAATTCTGTTTTTTTACTGGTAGGATTGGTTGCTACCGTACCGATTTCTTGTTTGGTTTTTACTTTTTCGCCCGGTTTTACATACACTTCTTTTAGATTTCCGTATATGCTTAAATAGTTACCGTGCTTGATAAATACCGTACTATTTCCACCTGGGATTACCTGGATTTGCAAAACCTTGCCTTCAAAAACAGCCCGCGCTTTGGTATTGGGTTCGGTAGCCAAATAAATACCGGAATTTGTAACTTTAATATTTTTAAAAATTTCGTGTTGCTGTACCCCAAATTTCCTTGAAATGTAAGCTTTTTTAACAGGCCAAGGCAAAATACCTCTATTACTAGAGAACTTATTGGCTAGTTTTTTTCCTTCTGGTGTCAAGAAAAATTTACTGACTTGCCGCTTGCTTTTAACAGCTTTTTTATTAGATTTTACAATTGCCTTTCTTATAAGTTTGTCAATCATTTTGTCTATTCTGGCTTGCTCGTGCTGTTTGGCTTTTATTTGCTTTAAGAATGTACTTTTTTTCTTCTTTATCCGATTGACTAAGGCTAATTGTTTTTGCTGTTCGACCTTAATGTTTGCCTCTTCTTTTTGGTAAGCGTGAAAAACTTTTCGCTTTTCGGAACGTTTTTGGTTTAATTCGTTTTTTAAAACCA
>JANTGO010000068.1 GCA_024763015.1 Flavobacteriaceae bacterium | reverse complement strand
AAGCTTACACGCAACTTCACCGCGAGGGCTTAGCCAGTTCAATAGAAGTTTGGAACAATCAAAACGAATTGGTAGGCGGTCTATACGGCGTACACATAAAACCAAATGTTTTTTCGGGAGAGAGTATGTTTCATTTAGAAAGCAATACTTCGAAATTGGCATATATTTACCTGGCACAAACTGCCAAAAACAAAGGATATGAGATTATAGATTGCCAAATGTATACCGATCATTTGGCTAGCTTAGGCGCTAGGGAAATTCCTAGGGATAGATTTATGGAATTTTTAAAATAATCTATTTTCTTATTTTACAAAAACACTATTTTGTAAAACAACATTTAATTTTTTATCAAAATTTAAAATAACAAAAATTGTTATTATTTTAATTTAACTTTTATTTTTCCTGTTTGAAATCGGCAATAAATGATGATATTGATTTTGGTTTGCATACCAACAATCACGGTTTCAAATGTGTTTTACGTGATAATATTATTCATTATTAAATTTATCCTCATTCCAATTTTTTGGATTGTTTATAATATAATTTTTTATTCGTTGATATTCCGCATCGTTTCGGATAATACGATCGTAATAATTTGGTTGAAAAAAATGATTATTGCGATTATATTTTGGTGTTTTTAAATTGTTTTCATCAATATAATTATCAATTTTTGTATTTATTACCGATTTGAAACCGGCAATAAATGATGAAATTGATTTTGGTTTGCGTACAAACCCCGATTGTTCGGATTGTTCGGATTTATCCGATTGTTCGGATTTATCCGATTGTAGAGACGCACGGCCGTGCGTCTCTACGTGCAAACCGTGCAAACCGTGCAAACCGTGCAAACCGTGCGAATCGTGCGAACCGCGCAATACAACAATGGCATGAATATGATTGGGCATAATAATAAATTCATCGGAAAACAATTCATGGCGAATTTTAAATGATTGATACCATTGGTTTTCAATAATTTTACCAAAATCTGATAATACCATTTCCCTATTTTTTATTTTCCCCAAATTACAGACCCTGTTTTGTGTTACCAACGTAATAAAATAATGCCCTTTTCCTGAATAATCCCAACTGGGCATTCTGTGCGACTGAATACGGTATTCATTTTTGAATTTACCCATTAATCTCCTCAACTATTCCTTAAGCAACTTTTGGCTATAAATCTTATCTCTTGATTGTAATTTTACAATATAACTACCCGAAGCTAAGAAATCAATATTTAGATTAAAAACTTTATGTTTCCCTAATAATTGTTTGCTATATACTTGTTTTCCGGCTACATCAAATATTGTCAAAACTGGCGCCTCTATTTGTTCCATTACATTAATATTCAACACATCTTTTGTTGGATTTGGATAAACATTCATAGACATAGCTTTTGTTTCGTCAAGCGATGAAGTTGCTGCTGTAAATTGGCTAGAAAAAATACCTCTACCATAAGTAGATGCATAAACTTTGTAATCGTCTCGCATTTCCATATCTGTAACCCTCACAGTATTCATGCCATTATTTCCTTGTGTCCAAACAGGATTTACATCGTAAAAATTACCTGTCCACCAAGTACCTAAATCCGTCCCGATAATTACTTGATTGATATTCAAAGGATTTTGCAAAATACAATTTACCGGTAAATCAGGCAAATTACTATCTTTTTTTATCCAAGTAGCGCCTCCATCAGACGAATAAAAAACATTGTTCACCCCATAATTTGACATGGTTACAAAAATATCATTTTCGCTTTGCCCAAATTCGATATCCGAAATACTACCCAAAAATTCACTTCCGGTAATTTCTACAAATGTATATGAACTAGTATTGGCATTAAGCACTTTAAACAGTTTTCCGTTATCCAAACCAACAAATAATTTGCTTGATGTTGTGGTAAAAGGAGAAACTTTTAAAGCTGAAGGCGCTCTATTCATGGCTGCATCTTGCAAATATGCTTTCTGAACCGAGCCAAGCAGATTGCTATATCTTACCAATTTATAAGTGTTCCCTGTGCTAGCATACGTGCTATAATTAGCATATAATATATTCAAATGTGAATCTAGAGCTTCTTGATTGATAAAATCACCATGACTGGTCGTCTCATAATTAATATCTGACCAACTATGATTTTGATAATTATACAATCTTATCCTGTTATTGTAAACATAATTGCTAATTCTATACTTATCCGAGCCATCTTGATCAAAGAAACAATAAGCACCATCACCGCCTTGGGCTTCAAAAGAACTCGAAATGCCGGCGGGTGCATTTTCAAACATTTGCGTACCGTTATCTTGTGCACCTGCTACAAAATTCTCGCCGGGCAATACGTTTGAAGGCGCAACGGCCATATGATAAAACTGCACGGTATTATAGTTTTTATTACGGGGATAAATACTCGTACCAGCATTACTGGAATATCCCACACCGCCATCATTGCCAAACAAGATGTGGTTAGCATCGGCAAAGACAATTCCGTGTTGATCAGGGTGCAAGTAAGTACCGCCACCATATCCATAAGAAATTTGCGACCACGAATTACCACCATTTGTCGATCTAAACCAGTCGATTCCACCTACATATACAACCTCATCATTATCTGGAGAAACCTCAATTGCCAAATCGTAATAACTCTGTCCGTTGGTAAAATCATTAGAAGGTGTTGCGTTACCGTTAGGTGTTGTCATTACATTCATATTGACAAAGGCATCCGTCGTTTTTAAAATATAAGGCAATCCTGAGGACACCATTACAGCATAAAATTTGTTCGGGTTTGTTTTGGAAGCTGCCAGCTCCGTTCTTCCGGCATTGTTAGCCAATGCCAGCGTGAAATTTGTTCCGTCTGCCGAGTAAAAAATACTTCCGGCACCATCCGTTCCATATATAGTTGAAGTGGTAGTTGTAAACCAAATCTTATTATCAGCACCTAATTCCAAATCAAAAGGAGTATATGGATTGCCACTACTAGTCAAAGGCAAGTTAATCTTACTCCAAGTTGCTCCATTATCAGTTGATTTGTACAAACCTTGATAACCGGAACCCATTACCGTATAAGGATTGGCTCTGCTAAAATATGAAGTTCCGGCAGTAGCAAAAATTTCTGTTGTACCATTGTTATCTCGAGCGATGATATCATTAATGTGTGTAACACCCGGCACTACAAATCCGCTAGGAATATCCGTATGGTTGTTGGTCAGCGTAGCTTGAATACTTTGCGCATTCTGTAAAGCCGTTAAAATGGCTGCGCCATCCGATTTTGAAATCATAATGGCAGGCGTTGTGATGCTACTATCTGTACCGCCCATAATTATAGGATAGCCGTCAACATTGTTAATCATCAAAACACCAATAGCACCGGCATTTTGTGCATTCATAACTTTTTCAGTAAAATAACAAGTTCCCCGTTCTATTACAGCAATATTCCCATTGATAGCAGCCGCATTGGTCAAACCACCACAGCCCAAAGTAGGGTCAGCAGAGCCGTCATCCACAAGGACCAAATTGCCGGAAACACTATTAAAATCGGGACCAAAAGAAGATTTTATGGCATGATAATCGCCTGACAAAGCAGAAGGACTACTAATATTTAGATTTGCATCGGTTTCATAAAGCGCTTGACCAGATATACCGCCAAAAACGTGCTGCCAAGTCGTACCGCCGTCACTCGATTTCCATATTCCGTTTCCATTAGCAGCACCTGCTGTATAGCTCTCGCCCGTTCCAACATAAAATACTTGCGAATTGTTGGGGTCTACCGTTATGCTACTTACCGATAAATTTTGTGGAACATCTACTTCTGTCCAAGGACTATTGGCGCTGGTGATATTGGTGTTTTTCCACAATCCACCACTTACACCCCCGGCAAAAACAGTATGATGTGTCGGGTCATTTGGGTCAAATAAAAGTGCTTTGGTACGTCCTCCTACATTATTAGGACCCCGTTCTACCCAAGCATTACCGGCATCTCCCGGAACCAATCGAGCAGGATTATGTCGTAATTGCTCTGAAAGCTTGAATAATTTTTCGGGAGTTGGTCTTCCAATTTCAGGATTCATCGTGAGTTCCCAACGTCTTTCCAAATATTTATTCGGTGGAATACCCATGAACTTTCTTGTCTTAGACGACAAGTTTTTAGAAGTTACAAAAGGAGAATGCTCCAAAAAAGCAGTATGTTTTGATCTTTTATCTACCATTTTATTATCTGTAGAACAGGCAGTTATCAAGAACAAAAATGTAAGGAAAAGTATGTTTAAATATTTCATAAGATTATATTAATAATTATTAAATTTCAAAATATTGCCGAATTTATAAAAAAAAGATTAATTCCACTATATCGAAACAGATTTTAACAAAAAAAGCCCTTACAATCTCGTTGATAATAAGAGCTTTTGTACCCGCGAAGGGATTCAAACCCCCAACCCTCGGAGCCGAAATCCGATGCGCTATTCAGTTGCGCCACGCGGGCAAAAAATATTTGGCAAATTTATTATTTCTTTAATGGAAACGCAAGCATCTAAGCTAATTTTTCTTTAACAATACTCGAAATTGTTTTACCATCGGCTTTTCCTGCCATTTGTTTTGAAGCAAGACCCATGACCTTGCCCATATCTTTCATACCGCTTGCCCCAAGTTTTTCAATGATGCTCAATACGTTTTTTTCTATTTCTTCATAAGACATTTGCTTGGGTAAAAAAACTTCAATCACCTTAACCTGATTAAGCTCTATTTCTGCCAAATCCGGTCTATTTTGCGAAGTGTAAATCTCTGCGCTGTCTTTGCGTTGTTTTACCAATTTTTGTAATAATTTCAACTCATCCGCCTCGGTTAAATCAATATCTTTTTGCTTGGTTTTCTCTAGTAAAATAGCTGATTTTACAGCTCTTAAAGCTTCTAATGCCGTAGCATCTTTGGCTTTCATAGCAGCTTTTAACTGCGTCATTATTTCTTTTTCTAAACTCATAATTTTATTTTATGTCCAAAATTACACAAAAAAAGTTTTTATTAATCTACATTATCATTTAAAAATGAATTGCTTTCACTCATAATAAAATTTCCCTCTGAATCCATTTCAATTTTATGAACGTTTTCTTTTGATTTTGGATTTAAGTCAATATTGATTCCTTGTCTTTTAAAGGCGGGTTCTTCCATCTCATCGGGCATATTTATTTCACTGATGTATCCCTTCATATATTCCTTGCGTTTTTTTCTTAGCAAAAGCGCTTTCGCAATGGGCAATTCTGATAAATCGTCAATCTCGTTTTCGGGTGCAGATGTACTTTCCTCCTCATCGATATTAAATAATAAAGGTTGCGAAACAGCGGTTTGCTCCACTGTTTTTTCTAGGATTTCAGTCTCTTTTTTGTTTTCTTCCTTTCTTTTATCAATATAGGTAATTTCGTCAACTTCCTTTACATCAGTAGTTACATTTTGCTCTTGAGACGTGTCTGCTACCGGTTTTGGCTGCAATACTTCTTCGGTATCTAAATCCATTGTAAACTGCCTGTATCCTTGATTATCAATATACGATTTAGGTTGGGCTTGTGGGGTTTCTATTTCATTGTGATAAGCAGTATTTTGGTCAGCCACTTGATTGGGTATCGAAATGTTATCGTCATCCAAGACGTGCACAATTTTATCGGGCTCGGCATTGGTTATTAGGTCTTGTTGATTTTCATTAAATCCGGTCGCAATAACGGTAACTGAAATGGCATCGCCCAAGGAATCATCTTCACCTATTCCCATAATAACATCGGCATTATTGCCTGCTTGCATTTGAATGTGATTGGTTATATCACTTATTTCATCAATTGTAATTTCATCAGAACCCGAAACAATCAGCAATAACACATTTTTGGCGCCTTTAATTTTATTGTCGTTTAACAAAGGTGAATCTAAAGCGCTTTCAATCACTTGATTGGCTCTATTTTCGCCAGTAGCACGAGCCGATCCCATAATAGCTGTACCGCTGTTTTCTAACACGGTATTAACATCTCTAAAGTCAATATTAACCGTATAATTGTGCGTGATGACCTGTGCAATACTCGAAGCAGCAGAAGCCAATACTTCATCGGATTTTGCAAAAGCTTCGCTGCGTTTTAGGTTACCATAAATATCACGCAACTTGTCGTTGTTGATAATGATTAATGAATCGACATAATCTCTTAGGTTGTCGATGCCTTTTTGTGCATATTTGGTTCTCTTGCCACCTTCAAAAGCAAAGGGACTGGTAACAATTGCCACCGTAAGAATACCCATTTCCTTGGCTAATTTGGCAATAATCGGTGCAGCACCTGTTCCGGTTCCGCCACCCATACCGGCTGTGATAAAAATCATTTTGGTATTTTGCTCCAAAATATTCTTAATCGCTTGCAAGTCTTCATTAGCCGCTTTTTCGCCAATTTCAGGATTTGCACCGGCACCCAATCCTTCCGTAATATTTTTTCCTATTTGTATTTTTGTAGGCACAGGACTTTTGGATAAATCTTGCGAATCAGTATTTACCACCACAAAATCTACATCTTGAATGCCTTTTTGATACATATAGTTTACCGCATTGCCACCACCACCACCTACACCGATGACTTTTATGACGTTTGATTTATTTTTTTCTAAATCAAATTCTAAGTTCAAATTAAAATCGTTCATAATTATATATTTTTGTTATTGCTTTTTTTTACTAAACTGTAACCAAGATGATAAATATAAAATGTTTCTTTTATTCCATTTTTTTAATAAAATCCATAATGGCATCCATCAAAGAAAACTTACTTTTCTTCTTAGATTCTTTTTCAACTTCTTCCGTTTTATTTTCGGGTTTCTCTACACTTTCTGCTTCATCTTTCACTTCTTCTTCGTCCTCATATTCATATTCTTCATAATTCTTCTTATTAGCCAAGCCTTTCATCAACAAACCTACAGCGGTAGCATAAATGGGGCTTTTGAGTTCGGGTTCTGTCCCTGAAGCCAGATTTTGATCGGGAAATCCCACGCGTGTATATAAGCCGGTAATCAAATCGACCAATTGTGGCAAGTGCTTGAGTTCTGCACCGCCGCCGGTTAGGACAACACCTCCTAACAACACGTTATTATTGCTTAATTCCGTATATCGTTTGATTTCGGAATCTGCTATTCTAATGATTTGTTCTACCCTTGCCTTGATTATTTTTGAAATACTTTTAAGACTAATTTCGACAGGGGGGCGACCGGGTAAACCTTGAATGGAGACCACTTCCATATCACTATTTTCGGCTGGCCAAGTTGAACCAAATTTCACCTTAATATTTTCAGCATTTCTTCTTAACACGTGGATACCATTTGCCAGATCATCGGTAATAATATTACCGCCATAAGGAATGATAGCCGTATGCCTGATAATATCGTCTTTGAAAATAGCCAAATCCGTTGTACCGCCACCTATATCGATAAGCGCAACACCGCCTTCTTTTTCTTGATCGTAAACCACTGCTTCTGATGACGCTAATGGTTCCAAAGTAACGGCTTCTACCTCCAAATCTGCCATTTCTACACACCGAACCAAATTTTGGATTGATGCCACTTTGCCCACCACTACGTGAAAATTGGCTTCTAGGCGTGTGCCTGCCATACCTATGGGCGTGTTGGCAATATTTCCTTCGTCATCTACTTTAAATTCTTGCGGCAAAGCGTGAATTATTTTTTCACCGGGATTTACATTAATGCGCTTCACCTGATTGGTCAATTGTTCAATTTCTGCTTCGGTGATGATATCTTCGGGATTTTCACGCATAATATATTCACTGGTTTGAATACTACGAATATGTTGTCCAGCGATACCCACCACTACTCTTGAGATTTTGATTTTGGCATTGTATTCGGCCTTTTGAACCGCCTCATCGATGGCTTTAACGGTTTCTGTCAAGTTCACAACCACCCCTTTTTTAACACCTTTATTGGGTGCATTACCGTATCCCAAAACTTCTACTTTACCGAATTGGTTTTTACGTCCAATAATTGCAACCACTTTGGTTGTACCAATATCCAAACCGACTACTTCGGATTTTATATTTTGTTTCTTAAATCCCATATTTTCCGTTACTCTGTTCATCTCTTTATTTGTTGTTTCCATCGTATATAATTTAGGCTTCTTATTTACACACTGCTTGCTTGCTGTAACGCAAGTCAACTTTTTGATATTTATTATTTAATGCATTTTTCTTTAGATAAGCATACATCACTTTCAGTTTAAACAATTGATCTAGGCTGTTCATCGTAAAAACGGATGAAACATCTTTTAAAACCAATCGATATGCATCGCGGTTTATATGAACTTCCGAGACTGCTTTGCTCAACAGTTCATCATCGTTTATTTTCTTGACTAAGTCCAAGATATTTTGCTCGTTTTCTTTGTTCACATCACCATAAATCAGCACGACATTTTCTGTATAATGTTTTGATAAAGGCCTATTATCCCCCTCTAAATCAATATAATATGACTTGTCTCCCATTACCCTGGCAACCGGATAAAATTGTGTTACCTCAGCAATCAATTTTCCGTTCAAATCTTTATATACATCGGCGTGTGCTATGTATTTGTTTTGCATCAACTTTTTTTCAAAATAAGACACATCATTCTTTTCATTTAAACTATCTTGTACTTGCATTATTTTTTGTACTTCATCTGTTTCGATAAAATGCTTGTCCATAGGAAATACTCGCACGATTTGCTTGTTTAGTTTTTCTTTTTTCAATCTGAAACTAAAAAAACTTCCCAAGAAAAGCGTCCCGATGAACAATAATACAGTCGATATGATAATAAAAGTGTTTTTCATTTTTTTTAGCCTGCCTATTACATACTTGGCAGTTATATTTTATTTGTTTTCTATTTCTTTTAATATATTTTTCACAATTTCTTCCGTTGCATTTTCTTGTGCCATTCCTTTAATATTTTTACACATCTTTTGATAGGTTTTATCATCCGTAAGTAAATTTATAATACTCGGCAATAACTTGATTTGCATCTCCTTTTCTTTAATCAACAGTGCCGCATCTACCTTTGCCAAAGCTTGTGCATTTTTGGTTTGGTGGTCTTCGGCCACATAGGGCGAAGGCACCAAAATGACTGGTTTGCCAATAAGACTTAATTCTGAAATGGTACCGGCACCTGCCCTTGAAATAATGATATCAGCCAAAGCATACGCATCCTTCATATTAGGAATAAAAGGCACTACTTTTAACATTTTTTGTTGGTGTTTTTTATAACTTTCATAAGCATTTTTACCGGTTTGCCACAATACTTGATAATCTTTTTTGATTAAATCAGGCAAAATAGCTTCAATTGCTTCATTTATGGGACGAGCGCCTAAACTGCCTCCTACAACTAAGATGGTTTTGTACTTGGCATCCAAACCAAATTTTGATGCGGCTTCTTTCTTGCTAATATGTAAATCATATAGTTCTTTTCGAATAGGGTTTCCTGTTTTATCAATCTTTTCTTTCTTAAAAAATTTTTCCAAACCATCATAAGCCGTATATATCTTTCGGGCATTTTTTGCCAATAGTTTGTTGGTGATGCCCGGATAAGAATTTTGCTCTTGGATAAAAGTCGGAATATTGTTTTTTTGCGCCACATACAAGACAGGACCACTGGCAAATCCGCCAGTACCAATCACAGCATCGGGTTTAAATTTCTTGATAATCCTTCTTGCTTTACAAAGACTAGAAATTAACTGGAATGGGAACGCATAATTTTTCCAAAGCTTTGCCCTGTTAATTCCTGCGATCCATAGTCCCTTGATAGGATATCCGGCTGCGGGTACTTTCTCCATTTCCATTCTATCCTTTGAACCCACAAACAATATTTCTGCATCTGGTATCACTTTTTTGATTTGATCAGCAATAGCCAAAGCAGGAAAAATGTGTCCTCCTGTACCGCCGCCACTTATGATAAACTTGATATGTTTCTTATTTTCTTTCATCACTCTGTTACAAATTCTTCTAAATCTTGTTTTTCTCTTTCTTCGTTTATTCTGCTGATACTCAATATAACACCAATGGCAAAACAAGTCATCCAAATGGCTGTTCCTCCTGAGCTAACCAATGGCAATGGTTGGCCGGTAACCGGAAAGAGATCAGTAGCCACAGCCATATTGATAAGCGCTTGAAAAATCAATGGAAAGCCTACGGCTAAAACCAATAATTTTTCATAATTACTTTGTGATTTTTTTGAAATGATAAAAATTCGCAATCCCAATAACAGGTATATAAACAATAAAATCAAACCACCTGATAAACTGTACTCTTCGATGATAATTGCATAAATAAAATCTGAAACCGATTGTGGCAAAAAGTTTTTCTGCACGCTTTTTCCGGGTCTAAAACCAAATAAACCACCTTTGGCAATTGCTATTTTTGCTTGAACACTTTGATAATGTCTATCATCTAAACGAATTTCATCTCCTTCTGTTTTCGTTTCAAAAAAACCTTCAATCCGACTTTGCCAAGTATCAATTCTACTGGAAAATTTATTGGGAAAAGCCTTAAAAACCAATATTGTTAATAGCAGTCCGAAAAAACCAATTGCAAAAACTTTAGATAAATCTTTAAATGGATAACCGGCTATAATTGAAATCATAATTATCATTGCGAACAACAATGCGGCAGTTGATAAATTTGCCGGTAATATCAAGCCGACAATTGCAAAAACCCAAATCCAAAATTTTCTAAATTGTTGGGCAAATGTCATATTGGTAAAATCATTTTTTCCAAAGAAACGCGCGGCAAACATCATCAACATAAAGAAAGCAATGGTTGAAGGTTGCAAACTACCAAACATTGGAATATGAAGCCACCTGCTTGCGTTAGCGCCTCCCATTGTTACACCTCTTGTAAGCGTGTATAAAAGCAACAATACCATAATAGGCATTGCCAAATTTGACATCAAAGAAAACAAATTGGGTTTGGATCTATAAGTAATGTAAATAATCAACAGCCCCATAGACACATGAATAAAATGTTTGACAACAAAACTCAAAGGGGTTATCTTGCCATATACATTTGCCAGATTGCTACTGGCACTATATACCGCCCAAAACGAGAACAACATCAACAAGATGGTGTAAACCCACAGCTGTCTGTCGCCTGATATTTTTTTTAGTATTTGCATTCTTTTTTTATCTATAATTTCATTACTGATTGTACAAATTGTTTGCTTCTATCCTCTGCATCGGCAAATTTGATATCGGCTTTGGCTGCCGGTGACAACAAAACACTTGTATATGGCTCGCTTATTTCATAAGCCATCTGCACCGCTTCTGACATATTATTTGCTTGATAAATATTTGTAATCACCGGTGAAAAGGTTTGATACAATTTATCGTTATCTGCGCCAATCATTATGATGGCTTCCACTTTTTGTCGAACTAAGGACATCAAATCCCAATAATTGGTTTGTTCATCAGCACCACCCGTAATCCACACGATGGGTTTACGAATACTTTTTAAGGCATAATAACAAGCATTTACATTTTCTGCCTTGGCATCATCGATAAAAATAATATCATTTAGCACCCTTACTTCTTTCATTCTATCACCAAGAACAGCATTGCCAAGCGTATTTTGAAATACACTTTTACGTTTGGCTATCAGCTTGGCAGACATTTGTGCCATAATTTTTTCGTGATTAGATATATCTGATCTCATTTCTCCTTCTAATTTTACTATCTTATTTTTAAACTTATAATACTTATGGCTGCTAGAATAATTCCTACAATCCAGAACCTAACCACAATTTTGTTTTCGTGCCATCCCAACTTTTGAAAATGGTGATGTATCGGCGACATTAAAAAAACACGCTTGCCTACGCC
>JANTGO010000067.1 GCA_024763015.1 Flavobacteriaceae bacterium | reverse complement strand
AATTGGGTTAAAATCCCAAGCTGTCCCCGCAACTGTAAGCTCATCAGCTTATTTACATAGTGTCTGTCAGAAAACAGACAAATTTTATAAAATGAATTTTTATTAGTGAGATTTTTTATTTCTTTTTATGAGGTGATGTATAAGCATCAGACGATTAAAAAAAATTGAAAAGATTGCAATAAAAAACATTTTTAATTTTAGAATATTTTCTGACAGACACTATATACCTACGCCACTGTTATGTTAGCGACGGGAAGGCCGTAAATAAGACGCAAGCCAGGAGACCTGCTAATTCATTAACATTAAATCTGCCTTCGGAGGAAAGGTTTTTGTGCTTATGAAAAAATATTTTCTACTTGCTTTTATTATAACAACTTCTACGATTCTCGGGCAGAAGAAGGCGCATTACTATAGTATTTTGGATACGGTTTTATTACAATCCAATTTTAATAAAACAAGCTTACACACTTATACCCACAAAGTTCTTGAGCAAAAAAATCTCAAAGCTGCTTCGCTTGAAAATGCATTACACCGACATTCAGATATTTTTATCAAATCTTATGGTCGAGGTATGGTTTCAAGTATCTCATTGCGTGGCATGGGTGCATCACACACGCAAGTATTATGGAATGGTATTCCTATCAATTCTAAACTCAATGGTCAAACTGACCTAAACAGCATTTATACCTCAGGATTTGACCAACTCATCATCAAAAAAGGGGGCAGTAGTACGATTTATGGAAGCGGTGCTTCGGGTGGTGTTATTTTATTAAATAATCTTGAACGTTTTAAAAAAGACTTTTCCCTCAATAATAGGCTTTCCGTTGGGAGTTTCCAAACCATAAACAACAGTGTTACGCTAGGCATATCCAGCCAAAAAATCTATAGCAATTTTAATTTTCAAGCCAATCAATCCAAAAACAATTATCCCATCGCATTGTATAATCGGCAGAACAGAAACGGGGAATATTCAGGTATTAATTTTTCGGGGAATTTAGCTTACCGCATCGACAAGTCTAATCATGTTTATTTTAAATCGCAACAAAGTTTTATCGACAGAAACTTGTCCTCAACCTTATTTGGCGTTTCTTCCGATAGATTGACTACGCTAGATAACCGCTATTTATTGGGTTGGAAATTGCGTAAAAAAAACTGGGAAAGTCAATCTGATTTAGCTTTGATTAGAGAGAATTTTTCCTATTATTTCAACAAAAATTCTAACAGACACACCCGTAACCAATCGCAAACTTGGCTCTTAAAAAACAAATGGTCTTTATGGCACAAAAAACACCAATTGTATATAGGAAATGAATTTGGTTTTACACGAGGAATCGGTGACGGCATAGGTAATCATCAAAGAAAATCTTATACTTTTTTTGTAGTCTGGGCACAACAAATCCACCGCTTTACCTATCACGCCAATCTACGAAAAGAATTTGTAAACGCCTACGCAGCTCCTGTTATTGGTGCTCTTGAAACAGCTTTTCAACTAAATAATAACATTGCCCTACGCGCCAATGTTTCAAACAATTATCGCCTACCCACTTTTAACGATTTATATTGGACGATGGGCGGTAATCCAAACTTAAAACCCGAGAAAAGTTTATCCTTTGAACTGGGGCAAGATTTCGTTTTCAAAAAATTGAAAATGTATTTGACCGGCTTTTATATTCAAAGCACTGATATGATTCGCTGGACGCCTCAGAATAGCCTATTTTGGTCTCCCAAAAACATAGACCGTGTCAATAGCAAAGGTATAGAGTTGCAATTAGAACAAAAAATCATCCTAACTGATAAATTATCGGCAAATATATCTTTGAATGCAACCTATCAACAGACACAAGATCAAAATAATATACAAATCATTTATACGCCGCAACGACTTTTGTGGACACAAGCAAAAGTAAGCTATCATCATTTTTCCTTGCAATATATGGCACATTATACCGGAAAAATCTATACGACAACCAGCCATAGTCAATTTATAGACCCGTATTTTATTCAAGATATACGTTTTCAATATCATCCTAATAACAAAATTGAAGTGGAAAGTGTCGTGAAAAATATAACGAATACATATTATCAAACGATTCCTGACAGACCGCTTCCGGGTAGAAATTATCAATTAAATATTAACTATAAAATAAATTAATCAAATGAAAAAAATCAATGTACTATTAGCAGGATTACTAATATCCTCTTTACTCTTTACCGGTTGTAAAAAAGAAAAAATTGTCACTGAGCCCGGGGCTTATGAAAATGGCATATTTGTCGTCAATGAAACGATGACCAATTCAACCATTAGCTTCATTTCCAAAGATTATAATCAAGTAGAAAATGGCATTTTTAACAACGTAAATGGTGAATCTTTAGGTGATCAAGCACAATCTATAAGCTTTAGTGGGGACAATGCTTATATTATGGTTTGCAACTCTAACAAAATAGAAGTCGTAGATAAGAACACCATGGAAAGAAAAGTAACGATTGCTGCACAGCTCGAAAAACCGAGATACATGGCTACAGCGTCCGGAGATATAGCTTTTGTGAGCTGTTGGGGCGATACCGGTGATGCCAACGATGATTATATTGCCACGATAAACACTTCAAACAATACGGTCATTGGTCAAATACCCGTACCATTAGGACCGGAAAAAATAATAGCAAATGACAATTATGCTTTTGTGGCACATAAAGGTGCTTGGGGAAACAACAATATCGTAAGTGTGATAGACCTAGGAACCAGACAAGTATCTAATACAATTCAAGTGTCAGACAAACCCGAATCAATGGTATTGGAAAATCATTTTTTATGGGTTTTGTGTACCGGAACCGCTTGGGGAACAGAAACCGCAGGCGCCATTTATAAAATTGATATTGACAATAATTTTAATATTGTTCGACAATATCAATTTGCTACTACCCAACATCCACAAAATTTGTGTTATGACAATGGCAAACTTTACTATAATTTGAATAATCAAGCATTTAAAATGGATCCAAACGACACAACTTTGCCTACCAACGTATTTATCGACAACGTACCTGCTTATAATATGGAAGCCAAAGATGGCAAACTATATGTAACCGATGCCAAAAATTATACTTCTGAAGGAGATGTAATCATTTATGATTTATCAACTGGTAATGAAGTTGCTAGAAAAACAGTCGGAATCATTCCGGGAGATTTAAGTTTTAATTTCTAGAAACTGTACAAATAATTCAAAAAAAATCGGTTTGATAAAACATCAAACCGATTTTTTTATAAATTATAAATATTGTAAATATTCTTATAGACTTGCAGCATATTCAATCATTTCTACAACTTTGGTGGCATAACCAAATTCGTTATCATACCAACTGATGATTTTGAAGAAGGTATCGTTTAGAGCGATACCCGAATGTACATCAACATTAGAAGTATGAGTTTCAGACACAAAATCTTGCGAAACGACTTCGTCTTCTACATAATTTAGCACACCTTTCATCTCACCTTCAGAAGCTTTTTTCATCGCTTTCATGATTTCTTCATAAGAAGTAGGTTTGGCCAATTTTACCGTCAAATCAACCACAGAAACATCTGCTGTTGGTACACGGAACGACATTCCTGTTAATTTACCGTTTAAGCTAGGAATTACTTTACCCACTGCTTTGGCAGCGCCAGTTGAAGTCGGGATAATGTTATTGATAGCCGCTCTTCCTCTTCGCCAGTTTTTAGAAGGCGCATCAATTACTCTTTGGGTAGATGTAGCCGCATGAATCGTGGTCATCAGCCCTTCGACTATACCAAATTTGTCGTGTAATACTTTGGAGATAGGTGCCAAACAGTTTGTGGTACAAGAAGCGTTTGAAAAGATTGTCACATCTTTTGTTAACTCTTTATGATTCACACCTTTTACAAACATTGGTGCATCTTTTGAAGGCGCTGAAATAATTACTTTTTTAGCACCCGCCTTGATGTGCTTGGCTGCCATATCCTTATCGGTAAAGAAACCGGTTGATTCGATTACAAAATCTACATCTTCGGCACCCCAATTAATATTTTCAGGATCTCGCTCTTTGGTAACCCTTATTTTTTCACCATTGACAATCAAATGATCGCCATCTACTTCAATACTTCCGACAAATTTGCCGTGTACTGAATCATATCTTAATAAATAAGCCAAATAATCTGTATCCAACAAATCATTTACCGCTACTACTTTTACGGCAGGGTTGGCAATTGCAGCTCTAAAAGCCAATCGACCAATTCTACCAAATCCGTTTATTCCTACTCTTGTTACTTTCATTTTGTTATATTTTTTTAATTCTATTATGTGGTTAAAATATCACTGATATTTAATAATTCTTTATTGATTGTTCTATGAAATTTGATGGCATTGCTAAGCTGTGTGATGGTCACTTTATTATCTTTGAGACCAACCATCACATTTTTTTTGCCCTCTAGCAAAACTTCAATTGCTTTCACCCCGAGTCTGCTTGCCAAAACTCTATCAAAAGTAGTAGGACAACCACCTCTCTGAATATGTCCGATAATCACCACTCTGGATTCATAGTCTTTTAAATTTTCATCGACATATTTTGCCAATTCAAAAACATTTTTACCGGTTTTATCACCTTCGGCTACGACAACAATACTACTGGTTTTGCCCACTCTCTTGCTTCTACGCAGCGATTCTACCAATTTATCGATTCCAATATTTTCTTCAGGGATAAGAATATCTTCAGCGCCACCGGCTATGCCGGCATACAAAGCCAAGAATCCGGCATTTCTACCCATAACCTCTATAAAAAATAGACGGTTATGCGAACTGGCGGTATCTCGAATTTTATCAATTGCTTCCGTTGCCGTATTACTAGCTGTATCAAAACCAATTGTAAAATCCGTTCCATAAATATCATTATCAATCGTACCGGGAATCCCTACTACGGGAAAATCAAATTCCTCTGAAAATATTTTTGCACCGGTAAAGGAACCATCACCACCGATGACAACCAAAGCATCAATATCATTTTTCTTTAATTGTTCATAGGCTTTTTTACGTCCCTCTATGGTTCTAAACTCTTTGGAACGAGCCGTTTTTAAAACAGTGCCACCTCTATTGATAATATTGCTTACTTTACGTGCATTAAAACGTTCGATATCTCCATTGATCAAACCTTCGAAACCTCTATAAATTCCAAAAGGATCTTTTTTATAAAAAACGGCAGTTCTTACAACTGCTCTAATAGCTGCATTCATTCCGGGCGAATCGCCTCCTGACGTCATTATAGCTATATTTTGAATTTGCTTTTTCATAAATTATTATAATATTTCTTTTCTTCAATTTTAAATTGCAAACTTAATAATAAAATTAACACTAGTTCACTTCCAATTTTTTAAATGCCTCAATCGCCTCATAATCGGCAAATCCCAAGTCGTTATATCTTTTTGCCAAAGCCATATTTCTTTCCTCAACGCGTTCCCAAAACTCACGTTCGTCATCACCTTTGAACATGACATTATCCTTTTGTGTCTGATGATAAAAAATAGCATGCCTTTTCTTTTGCAATTGCATTGGGCTCATCGGCACGGCCATATCTATATCGTAAACCTCAAATTCGTCCCAGGCACCTCTGTACAACCATACTCTTATATCCTTAAAGGCTTTGAGATTTTGTTTCATAACCAATTTCAACAAATCAAAGGTAATTCTATGCGTACCATGAGGATCCGCTAAATCACCGGCAGCAAATATTTGATGTGGATTAATTTCTTCAATGATATGTTTTAATTTGTCGATATCATCTTTGCCTATAGTTCTTTTTAGTACGGGACCTTTATCATAAAAAGGCAAATCTAAAAAATGCACTTTTTGTTTGTCTAAGCCTAAAAATTTTACAGCAGCCGTTGCCTCACTTCTACGGATAAAAGCTTTAACTTTTTTTAAATCCTCGATATCTTTCTTGGTTTGGTCTTTATGCTGAATAAAATCGATTAGATCATTAATTTCTTTTTGTTTTGGAAATAAATATTGATATACATTTAAGAATTTAAGCGTATCATCATCGGATACTGCGTTGCTTCCTGATGTTTGGTAAACCACGTGTACATCATGTCCTTGTGAAATCAACCTGTCTAATGTGCCACCCATAGAAATCACGTCATCATCGGGGTGTGGACTAAAAACAATCACACGTTTCTTAGCAGGCACAGCGCGTTCCGGTCTGTTAGTATCGTCCGCATTGGGTTTGCCACCCGGCCAGCCGGTAATCGTGTGTTGCAAAGCATTAAAAATATCAATATTCAAATCATAAGAATTCCCTTGCTCGGCTATTAATTCTGCTAGGGAGTTTTCATTATAGTCTTGATCGGTTAATTTCAAAATTGATTTATTGAGTTTTTGGCTCAACCAAACCACTGCTTTTTTTACCATTTGATTGTGCCATTGCACATCTCTTACCAGCCATGGTGTATCAATTCTAGTTAATTTTCCGGCAGCATCTTTATCTAAGACAAAGCTTGTATTGGGATGACTTTGAAGATAAGTAGCCGGTACATCTGATGAGATATTTCCCTCAACGGTTTCACGTACAATTTCAGCTTTTTTTTCACCCCAAGCGAGTAAAACTATTCTTTTAGACTGCATAATTGAAGCAATTCCCATCGTTACCGCTTTGCGTGGCACTTTATTTATACCTTTAAAAGTAGGCGCTGCATCTACTCTGGTAATATGGTTTAAGGTTATCAATCTGGTTCTTGAATTTTTGTGCGAACCGGGTTCGTTAAATCCAATATGTCCGGAACGGCCAATTCCTAATAATTGAAAATCCAATCCGCCGGCATCCCTGATTAGTTGTTCGTAATTGATACAAGAATCCTTCACCTTATCCAACGGCAAATTTCCATCCGGAATGTGAACATTTTCGGGAAGAATATCTATATGTTTGAATAAATATTCGTTCATAAAATAATGATAGCTATTAATATCATCAGGCTGAAGACCATAATACTCATCTAAGTTAAAACTGATTACATTTTTAAAGCTCAAGCCCTCTTTTTGATGCATCCTAACCAATTCTTCATATACTTTAATTGGCGAGGAACCCGTAGCAAGCCCTAAAACTGTTTTTTTATGTAACTTATCATTGGTTTGAATGATGTCTGCTATTTCTCGGGCAACTTCTTTAGAAGCAGTATTTCTATCTTCAAAAATGACGTTATGAATCTTTTCATAACGCGTTTCTTCAAATTGTCCGGGTTTTTGGTATTGTAAACTTGGTATCATAATTTCCAGAATTAATTGACAAATGTACGCATGTTTCAACAGAGAAACAATTATTCTTTGTTAATTTAACGTAAAAAAGTGGCTCCCTAATAGGAACCACTTTTTATTATTTTGGTTAATATAACTCTGCTCTCTACTAAAAAGCAGGATCTGCAGGGCAATTTGGATTGTTTGCTCTTTCTGAATCCGGATAAGGATAGAAATTATTTTTTCTTTCCAAGCTTTTTCTCAAAGGAATATTACTCCAATCTACATTATCTAAATAATTTGGATAAAATCTTCTATGAATCGGCCATCTTTGTCCTTGCATAAACAATTCTATTGCGTAATTTTTGTAGATTTCATTCAAAACATCGGTTTGATTTGTTGCATTTCCTGTCCAAGCTGGTAAAGAAGCACCTACGCCAAAAGCATCAGTGGTTTTGGTTCTAACTTGATTTAATAATGTTACTGCATCAGCAAGATTACCACCACCCATTCTGGCTTTAGCTTCTGCTTTTATCAGCATCATTTCTCCGGGTAGATATACAGGGATAGGAGAAGCTTCTTGCGTCCAAAAACCTTCGGGATTATCAACATTAATATCTCCGTCTGTATTTAACTGTGAAATATAATCAAGATAGAAATCATTTCTCATATCACCCAATTCGGGAATCTGAGTGCCTTGTAAACCTAAAGAATCAATCGGCTTAATATGGACAGTTGCTGCCGGATCAAGAATACTGGCATAGATAGGATTTTTGATTGAGCCCCCATCATAAGACCAAGTAGAGACACTTGTTAAATCTACAGCGTCTGCAGCATCATAAGCAGCTTGGTTGTTGCCTAATTCTATTTCATATCGCGCTTTAAAAGCATGTAGAACATCTCTAATTGAAAATTGGAAAGAAACCAATCCATTGATGACGGACTCTGCACCTGCATGTGCGTCTAAGTCAGCTATGGCACTGTCAAACAAGTCAATTGCCGTATTATAACCTTCGGTTCTCGGCACAAAAGTGGCTTGGTTGTCCGGATTGTTTTCAAGGGTAACTTTTTCCCAATAATCAGACATATAACCTATAGCCATACCTTTATAAAATTTGGCATAAGCTTTATAGGCAGCTGTTTTGTCAGCATCTTGAAAATCTACTTCGTCAACGTATTTTAGTATTTTTTCAGCTACGCCTCTACTTCTGTGTAGCGAACTCCACAAACTACTCAATGAGCTGTTATCACCTGTTAATTCGGGACCTCCTTTGACCAAATCGGGTTCAGTCGTAAAAGTACTCATATTGGCAAATTCTCTTGCCGTTAATCCGGGCCCGTGTATAATTCTATATAACGAACTTGTTGTAAAGGTCTTTGTCATGCCTAAAATAATTCCGGGATAAGCTTCGGGAGCATGAAATGCAGCGTACTCAGTTATTTTGTTGTGGTCTTCAAACTCTTTTTTACAACTAAATAAACTCACGCTTATAATCAGTAATAATAATATTTTTTTCATTTCTTTAATATTTTAAAATTTTAATTTTACGTCAAATGTGTAAACTTTGGGAATTGGAATATTTCCAAAATCTTGCGCACGTGTTACATTTGATCTTCCCCAAGAATTCACTTCGGGGTCATATCCCCAATAGCTATCCCAAGAAATCAAATTGGAACCACTTAAGGTAAACTGTAGATTTTTTACAGATTTAAATGGATTTTTCCAATTATAACTCAAGGATACATTTCTTAATTTAACAAAAGAAGCATCTTCGATAAAGGACTCATATATATAATATCTACTTCCATACCATCCTCTGGTATTGTTTTCAAGTTCTTGACCGGCAAAGTCCCATCCTGAATACAACGAGCCGCTTCCTGTCATTTTACCTTGTCCTATACGTTTGTCCCAACTAAAAATATCATATCCTTGTACAGCTTCTACTGCTACATTTAAACCGAAATTTTTATAGGTAAAAGTGTTGTTAAAGGATAAAATATAATCCGGATTGGGATCGCCTAATATTTTTTTCAATTTACTTCCGGTAGGTTGTCCATTAGAATCAAACTGTTGTTCATAGCTTTCGGGGAATCCGTCACCGTCTGCATCAATTTGAATACCTTTTGCTCTTTGTGGATTGCCATTAGCATCTAATACCCAATTTCCATTTTCATCCGTTGCATAGAAATATCCGTAAATAACGCCTAAGGGATAGCCGTTTGCAGCAATTGATGTGCCCCAGCCACCATAACCTTTATAACCACCTTCAATACCGTTTACAACGTTTCTGTTTCTAGAATAGTTGATAGAAGCATCCCAATTAAAATCTTTAGATTTATAAGCTCTACCTTTTAGGGTTAATTCAATACCGTCATTGGTCAAAGTACCTACATTTTCTACCCTTCTGGAGAAACCTGAAGAGGCTGCCATAGCACGACCTAACAACATATCTTTAACATCTTGGTGGTACGTTGTGAACTCGATACCTAATCTACCGTCAAATAAACCGGCATCAAAACCAAACTCTAACTCTTTGGTAACTTCAGGTCTAATACCTGCGTTTCCGTCTTGAGAGCTAGGTCCATAAGTTGTTTGTCCTAAATAAGAATCAGAACTATACAAACTACCATATTTTACCGCTATATAACTTGGGCTAGTAAGCGCACTCATATTACCGGCTTCTCCCCAAGCACCTCTTAATTTAAACGAGTTGACATATTTTGATAAATTATCTTTCCAAAAATCAAAGTCAGACAAAACTAATGAACCACTTACTTTTGGATAAAAAGTTTGAACATCATCACCAAATGTAGAAGCTTTGTCCCATCGTCCACCAAAGGTTAAGTGTAACTTATCATAAATGGTAAAGTGTTGTTGGAACCAAGTACCCCAAATAGCATACTCATAAATAGAACTACTAGAGATGATATCATTAGAACCGTCCATTACTTCCAAATTAGGGAAGATTGTCAACTTAGGTTTGCCTTGGTAATTGTAATTTCTGTTATTATATACATATTGATAACCAACACCTGTAGAAGCCTTGATATTATCAATAATTTGATAATTATAGTTTGCTCTAATGTGTGAGGTCATATCTCCGTAATAGTTGCTACTAAATTGCAATGAACCATCAGAATCCGCTCCATAACCGAAGGGTACCAAAAATTTACTTTTTGAAGCTGTATAGTCATAACCAAAAGTGTAGTCTATACTTAAATCTTTAATAGGTTTTAGATGAAATCCGAAATTACTAATAATCCTATTGATACCTAAGGTAGCATCTACTTTATCAATACTTTCATAGGGATTGCCTTGCCATCCACCAATATTATTGTAAGTGCCATCCTCATTTTTAGGATTTACCGTGTTGTCAGCAAATAAAATTTGAATTAGAGGTGCATACTTATAAGAAGCACCACTATTAAAAGGAATTTCTTTTGTATTGTTTTTTGAATACATTACGTTCACATCAAATTTTAACCAATCGGCTACCTTTTGATTAAGTTTTAAATCAAGATTTTTTCGATCGTAATTGGTATTTCTAATGATACCTTCGTTTTGTAAAAGAGAACCACCTATAGAATAAGATGTCCAATCAGTTCCACCGGAAACTGTTACCCCATTATAGGTGCCAACACCTTTTCTAAAGATATAACTTTGATAATCGTATCTTTTTTCAATCGGAACTCTTTCAACAACACCACCATTACTTTGCCAAGTATATAAGGATTTGTTATAAGGTTTATATTTTCTGATTTGGTTAAAATTCATGTATGAATTAACCGTAACGCTTGGTTCCCCTCTCTTACCTCTTTTGGTAAAAATTTGAATGATACCGTTACTTGCCATAGAACCGTACATTGCAGATGCCGCCGGTCCTTTGATAATTTCAATATGGTCTATATTACTCATATCGATATCTGACAAAGGATCAGAGCTGGCACCCGTACCAATTCCGGCTCTGGCATTGTTATTAATAATCATACCATCAATCATTATTAAGGGGTCTGAACTACCCAAAATAGTAGAAGGGCCTCTCAATCGGATAGAAATACTAGGCGCTACCGAACCTGAATTACGCATAATTTGCGCACCGGGAATACTACCTTGAAGTGCTTCGGCAACATTAGAAACGTTCCTTTTGTTTATCTTATCCATTTTTACAGTTTGCACTACGGCGCCTAACTGTTTTCGGGTTACAGAACCACTTTGTGCAGTTACCACAACTTCGTCTAATCCGAGTGCATCTTCTTTAAGAATAAAGTTCATTGTTGCTCCGGTTACTCTTTTAATTTGTGAAGCCATGCCCACAAATGTAGCCTTAATCTTATCTCCGGGTTTTGCTTTAATGCTAAATTTTCCGTCAAAATCCGTAATGGCTCCGGTTTTAGTCCCCAAAACCGTAATTTCAGTCCCCGGTAAAGGTTCGCCGCTATTATCGGTTACTGTTCCGGATACCACAATTGTTTGTGCGTTACTATTTAGGACACCTGCAAAAAACAGGAGCAAAAATAGCCTCATTAAGTGTTTATACTTTTCCATCATAGTTAATTTGAATTTTTATTTGCGTAAATTTAAAGTAAAAATATCAAATAATACCTGATTTGCTTAACAAAAAATT
>JANTGO010000066.1 GCA_024763015.1 Flavobacteriaceae bacterium | reverse complement strand
CTATTTATATTAATTAATAATTATATCAATGGTAATCAGTTAAATGTTGATAGATGGTCTGCAATGGAAGTCGGTATCCGCTCTTTATTATCCGGAGAATACCCATATACCGTCGTAGATCATTTAGGAGGAAGAACATCTAATTTTCCCGGTCTTTTTTTAATAGTCTTACCATTCTATTTAATGGGAAGTGTAGGTTATCTCCAAGTATTTACGTTTGCTTTATTATCGTGGAGTATTTATTCTTTTTTCCTACAAATTATCAACGATTCCTGGTGTTAGGCTTATTGTTATCTTCGCCTGCATATTTTTGGGAAATAGCTGTCAAAAGTGATTTAATGTCTAATATTATTTTGGTTCTTACTTTTTTATTATTTGCAATCGGACTTCAAAAAAAGCAAGTAGTTAATTTTTAACTACTTGCTTTTTTACATATTTTAATAGCGTATATTATTTCTTTAACAATAATTTTTCTTGTGTAAATTGGTAAGAAGTCTGTAAAACCTCAACCATTTTTTTCCAATTGGCATTTGGGTCAAATATATGAAAATAAGCTTCTTCAACGTGAATAATAATTTTATTTCCCTCTTGCTTGGCCGTACTGACAAAGCTTCCGGTTTCATTCTTAACAGATTTATTAAACTTGCTTAAACCTTTAACCGTATAAGCATTGGGAATGGTTATATTGATGGTATATTTTGTCAAAGTCGGGCTTCCGCGATATATATCTTCGGTTCTTTTCATATCTTTTTCATCGATATGCATTTGTCTGCCTATCAATTTCCCTGCAAGCAATAAAACATTTCGTCCGGCTTTTTTGGTCAAACCTTCTTTTATGGTAAAAGATTCGTGATATTGAAAATCTCTTTCATCCAATGTTCTTCCTTTTTTGTCAATACCAAAATCATAATCTTCAATTTTCACTTTATAAGTTTCTTCATTATAATCCTTCAAATTATCAAGTCTGTCCTTTCTATCTTGTGCGATGGCCGCTTTTAATGCATTTAAGAAACTTTTCTTTCTCCTTCCTATTATTTTCTTATGTTTTTTAGACTTATTTTTAGTATTTGCTATTTTATCATCCATGTAAATATCAAATAAACTAATCACACCTGATCGGATGTCTGCCTTGCGATTACCGGTTGCATTTATCGTCTGCGACAGCATAATTTTGTCAAACTTGTCATTGATGTCAATATTTGTATTTTTTTCAACAACATTATCCTCAGGTTTTGATATGGGAAGCTTTGTTTCTTCTATACTGCTAACCCTTCCCTTGGCATCAAGTTTTAAAGCGTAAGCCGTATTACCTTCAAACAATGCCTCCAATTCACCGGGCAAAGCAAATAAGGGGTCTTCAGATAGTGATTGTAAATACATTACTTCCCCATTGGGCAAATATGACTTGGTAACGAATTGTAAATTTTCTTTGAGAAGCAAATCTTTATTACCACCATTTGGTCTGTATTTTACCAACAAAATATCGTGCTTAATTTTCTCTTTAACTAAAAAATTATTTAGAGCAGAATGAAAATTATAATCATTTGAGTAATCAGTAAATGTTAAAGGTGCCTTACCCATAAAACCTTTAATCTTCTTATGGACATAATAAGGCAAATAGACCGTATAACCTGAATAACGCATTCTCTCATAATAAAGTTCTAATCTTTTTTTAAATGATTTTATTTCTTTATGAAATCTTTTTTTACCTGATATTTTACCTGGCTTAAAATCATCCTTAAAGCTTTCCAAAACTTCGTTTTTACTAACAGATTTTTTTACAACACCTTTTTCTTTGGCTAAAAAACCATACATATTTCTGCGCAATTTGGAATTAGGTGCAAAATACACCTGAAACTTAATAGATGGATAAGCAAGTAAAGGATATACCCTACTTTTAGCCTCTCTTGGTTTTACATTCTCCATCGAAATAGCATAGACATTGCTATCTTTATCATTTGACCGCCATTTTTTAAGCTCCGGCGCTCCATTCAAACTGGCGAAATCAAAATAAAATGTTTTGTGTAAATCTACTATTAGATCTTGTTTAATAATAGGGTACGTCGTTTTTAAACTAGACATTACCTTTCTAAATCTGTAACCATATAATGTCTTAAAACTTTCATAATTGTAGTAATAGTAATCGACAATATCTCCAATTTCCAAATTAGGGATTGCCAACTTTTTTTTACCATCTTCTTTGACAGTATTCTTTTTTACATCAATTTTTATAACTTTTTTATTTGGCTTTATGATTTTGATATTAAAATAATTAACACCTTTTGCACGATATTTATCAGGATAATATTTTCCTTCATTGTATTTAAAATTAGAGTATTCATCTAAGCTTGCTTGATCCAATATTTTAATTCTCCTTCTAAAATAATTTTCGGTATATACGTACTTATTTCGTTTTCTGTATTTATAATAACTTTTTTGATATATAATAACAGCGGATTCATCCTTGTACTGGCTGTCATCAATTTTTAATTTATCGACAGGGTCTCTTGGTTTCCATATCATGCGTTTTACTTCGTCCGCCTTTTTCTTTTTGAGTTGCGCCTGTGAGGTCATTCCCAAGCCCAAAAATAAAATCAAGAAAATACTAAATACTTTTTTTGTGTTCATTACATTATTTCTTTATGAGTGTTAATTGTGTTTTGTATAGATTGTCGAGTTCTTTATAAGCTTTTTGCCATTCTTGTAGATTTTTTTTATGAATCAATGCATTTGGAAAAACCATTTTTTTATGATAAATCAATCTATTTCCTTGAACTTTAAAACTTATATTTATTTTAAAATCTTCGTTATTCACAGATATCCCCTCAGGCATATCAGTTACTTTATAACCGGAAGGTATTTCAAAACTGGTCGTTGATTCTATATCCGTTTTACTATATAATTGATAGGCGGTTTTTCTTTTCTCAAAATCCAATCCGCCAAAATCTTTGTCATAATCTATATCAATATAGATTTCGTCATCAAAAGAAGAAACGGCATTTTTGAGCACAAAATCATAGTCGATTGATAAATCCTGCTCACGATTACTAATATCAGAGGTTTTGATATTGGTCAGCAAGTAATTACCATCACCACCATCGAGATAATATTTTAAGGCATCTTTTTTCTTGTTACTTTTGATATGATTATATCCTTGTAAAAAAGAGGTACGGCTTTGTCCTTTGTAAACCTCTTTTACATGCCCTGTCAAGTTATCCCCTTCGATTTTCATCGTTCGTGTATAGACTTTAAGATTGTGTTTAGCATCGTGTGTAGGAACCTTTTTAAGCATATATTTTTCGCCGTCTTCTATCATTACCTGTCGTCCTTGAATACGTTCGGCATATTCACCAAAAGGCACATAAGATTCTGTCGCATCCAAATAATAGGGTTTACCATTCAAAAATAAGGTACAAATCATGTGATTGTCAACAGCCAAACTGGGCGTACTGTAATCATAAGCAATTCTACGAGTGCCAATCCACGTACGACGCGCATCATATCCGGCTTTTTTCAGCATTCCTGTAAGCAAATTTGCCATTCCTTTACAGTCTCCGTATCGTTTATTATAAACATTCTGCGATTCATCTGGTTTGAAGCCTGCCAATCCGTCTTCAAAAGCAATATACCGGATATTGTCTTGTACCCAGTAAAAAATGTTTTTTATTTTCCCTTCATCCGTTTTGGCAGCTTTGGTTAGTTCCTTGACTTTAGCAGCATAATCTGCAGGCTTCTCTTTTAACTTCTTTATCAACGAATGATACCATTTATATAAATCATCGGTTTTGGCAAATACCGTATGCTTCACCTTCTTTTTATCTATATAACTGTTGGTTAAAACCAAAATATGCGGATAAATATACGAAGGTCCTTGCATATGGTTTTCCCTATAATTGGCAGGCATATTTTTTAAAGTATATTCATAAACCGTCGCTTTTTCTTTAGCGTTATAATATTTTTTCTTTTTAATATCATAACCTTCAAAATTCATTTCTTTTAGGCTGACATCCACCGTTTTAGGAATGACAAACTTAATAGTATTCTTTATAATCGGCTGACTTTTAATAAAATAGACACTTGTAAAATATTTCGGGTCAGTTATTTTCTTTTCAAATTCAAATTTAAATTTATAGCCTTGCATTGGAAATTTAAATCCTGTATATTTCACCCTTTGGTCATGGTAAAACAAATCATTTACTTTAACATATTCATCAAAAACTTTCTGATGCAAAGTTCTATTAATTTTACTTAGAACTTTAAATTTGGTTACGGTAGAGTTGGAATCATAAAAAACTGCCTTAGCTATATGCGCCCTATCTTTTATGTTCATCAATTCCTCTTTTGAAGATTGCAGTACAATCATTTTTTTGTACTTCCTGTCATATTTGAATTCAAAAGTCTCATTTGCCTTCAATATAACGACCTCTACGTCCTTATCATTCTTATACTTTTTGGCTAAATTTTTTGCTCGCGTTTTTTCTTCCGGTGTCGGATCTACCCTTACCTGTGCGCTCATATAGAAACTGACAAGCAGCGCTAAGAGCGTAAAACTCTGTTTAATTAATTTCATCAAAATTCATTTTTGTGTTGTTTATTTACAATAACTATGCCTTTAAACTATATATTCCAAATACCGGTTTGAAAATTTAGTTTTAAAAAGCTAGCAAATATAAGTATTTTTTTGACCTGACAATAATATTGTTAATTGTTTAACTAAAAACGCAAATATCATTATTATTAAAAACCTTATTTTAATACATTCATTATTTTTTAACAAATAAAATATTAAGATTGCTTTGTTATTTTAATATAACTACAACTCTTATAAATACTTATTATCTATGAGTTAGCAATACAAAAAGTCGCTGATTATATGCATACAAATAAGCTACTAAAAACAATAATAAATCATTTTATTTCATCATATTTTTTATATTTTAGCAAGCGGATAAAAAATCATTCTATGAAAACAACTATTTTAAACAAATTACATAAAAGTTTGGGCGCCAAAATGCTCCCATTTGCAGGCTTTGAGATGCCTATACAATATGAAGGCGTGAATGCCGAACACGAGACCGTAAGAACAGCTGTAGGGGTGTTTGACGTGTCGCATATGGGAAATTTTTTTGTCGAAGGCCCGCAAGCATTGGATTTCTTGCAATACATTACCAGTAATGATGTTGCAAAATTAAGTCCCGGAAAAATTCAATATTCCTGTTTTCCCAATGGAAAAGGAGGTATTGTAGATGATTTATTGGTGTATAATTTAGCTGAAAACAAGTATATGCTTGTAGTCAATGGTGCCAATCTGGAGAAAGACTGGAACTGGGTACAAAAGCTTTCAGATGAATTTGATGTAAAATTGCAAGACTTATCCGACCAATACAGCATACTAGCCGTACAAGGTCCCAAAGCACCTGATGTGATGCAAAAACTAACAGATACTGACCTCAAAAATCTAAAATATTACACATGGACCAAAACCAAGTTAGCCGGATTTGATGACATATTGGTATCTGCAACCGGATATACCGGTGAAAAAGGATATGAAATATATGTAAAAAACGATAAAGCTGAAGCCATATGGAATGCCTTATTTGAAGCAGGAAAAGAAGAAGGTATTAAACCCATCGGACTGGGTGCCAGAGATACACTTCGTTTGGAAAAAGGCTATTGCTTATATGGAAATGATATTGACGACACAACTTCTCCAATCGAAGCCGGATTGGGTTGGATAACCAAATTCACAAAAGAATTTATCGATGTAGATTTACTTAAAAGACAAAAAGAAGAAGGTACTACACGCAAATTGGTCGCGTTTAAACTAACCGAAAAAGGTATTGCACGTCATGGATATGATATCGTAGATGAAAATGGCGATAAAATAGGTTTTGTTACCTCCGGAACGATGTCCCCTACCTTAAAAGAAGCAATTGGTATGGGATATGTTCCCAAGGAAAAATCAAAAATAGGAAGTCAAATTTTTATTCAAATTAGAAAAAAACAAATTCCGGCAGAAGTGGTTAAATTGCCATTTGTTTAATAATTTAAAGAATTTCAATAGAAAAATTATTTAAAACTGACATTTTTCATATAATTAATGATAATTCTACATTATTTTTGAGTGGAATTAAAAACTAATGATTGTTTCAAAAGATATAATACTATGGCAAAAATGAAAGGCGCAATAGTTATCGACACAGAACGTTGCAAAGGTTGTAACTTATGTGTCCTAGCTTGTCCAACGGACGTAATTGCATTAAAAGACAGCGTTAACGGAAAAGGATACCATCCGGCTTATCCTGCAAACCACGATGCGTGTATCGCATGTGTAAACTGTGCATTGGTTTGCCCCGATATGTGTATTACGGTTTACAAATTAAAACCTGAAAATTAACGTTAGCATCGCCTACTAAATTAAAAAATTATGGAAGAAGTAAAATTAATGAAAGGAAATGAAGCGGTTGCGGAAGCGGCTATTAGAGCCGGCGTGGACGCTTATTTCGGTTATCCCATCACGCCTCAATCGGAAGTGATAGAGTACTTAATGATGGAACGCCCCTACCAACGAACCGGTATGGTGGTGCTGCAAGCAGAAAGCGAATTAGCAGCCATAAATATGGTATATGGTGCAGCTGCTTGCGGTAAAAAAGTAATGACTTCATCCTCAAGCCCGGGGATAAGCCTTAAACAAGAAGGTATTTCTTATATGGCAGGCGCCGAATTGCCTTGCTTGATTGTAGATGTCGTAAGAGGGGGTCCGGGATTAGGAACTATTCAACCTTCACAAGCCGATTATTTTCAAATGGTTAAAGGCGGTGGACACGGCGATTATAAATTAATTGTATTAGCACCTTCAACTGTTCAAGAAATGGCAGATTTTGTAGATTTGGCTTTCGAACTTGCCTTTAAATATCGCAATCCTGCTGTTATCTTATCCGATGGTGTTATTGGACAAATGATGGAGAAAGTAGTACTTCCCCCTCAAAAAACACGTTTAACCGACGAAGAAGTCGATGAAAAATATGGCTCTTGGGCAACTACCGGCAAGAAAAATGGAAGAGAAAGAAATATAATCACTTCTCTCGAATTAAAATCTGAAAGACAAGAAGCGCATAACCATCATTTACAAGCAAAATATAAAGAGATTACCAATAAGGAAGTTCGCTACGAAGCGATCAATACCGAAGATGCGGATTACCTTATAGTTGCTTATGGTTCTAGTGCCAGAATTAGCCAAAAAGCAATTCAAATGGCTGCTAAAAAAGGTTACAAAGTTGGTCTTATCCGACCGATTACTTTATGGCCTTTTCCTACTGATATTATTAATAAATTGGCAGATCAAGTAAAAGGAATTTTAAGTGTTGAAATGAGTGCCGGACAAATGGTAGAAGATGTAAGATTGGCGGTAAACGGAAAGGTAAAAGTAGAACATTATGGTCGTTTTGGCGGAATGGTTCATTCTCCGGACGAAGTATTAGAAGCATTAGAAAATAAAATTATTAAAGGATAATCAAATGGCAGATCATGTATTAACCCCCGAAGAAATCATCAAAAACGGAAGTATCGTTTTTGAAAAAACTAAATTGATGACCGACAATGAATTATCCTATTGCCCCGGTTGTGGTCATGGTGTAGCGCATCGTCTTACAATGGAAGTCATTGATGAGTTAGGTTTAGAAGAAAAAACAATTGGTGTTGCGCCTGTCGGCTGTTCCGTATTGGCATACGAATTTATGAATGTCGATATGCAAGAAGCCGCACACGGTAGAGCACCGGCTTTGGCTACCGGTATTAAAAGAGTGTATCCTGATAAAACAGTATTTACCTACCAAGGAGATGGCGATTTGGCTGCTATTGGAACGGCCGAAACACTACACGCTTGTAATCGTGGCGAAAATATTACCATTATTTTTATTAATAACGGTATTTATGGAATGACCGGCGGACAAATGGCACCTACTACCCTTCCGGGTATGAAATCATCAACCTCACCTTATGGTAGAGATGTGCATATGATGGGATATCCGCTTAAAATGACAGAATTGGTAGCCATGTTACCGGGAACGGTTTACGTTACACGCCAAGCTGTACACACACCTGTTTTGGTGAGAAAAGCCAAAAAAGCCATTCGCAAGGCTTTTGAACTACAACAAGAGAACAAGGGAACAACTTTTGTAGAAATTGTTTCTAACTGTAATTCCGGTTGGAAAATGTCACCCGAAGATGCCAATAAATGGCTGGATGAAAATATGCTGAAATATTATCCTTTAGGTGATATAAAAAAACCGTAAAACCATAACCTTTAAACATTAAAAGCTATTTGCATTAAGGACTTAGCAAAAAACATAAAATTATGACAGAAGAACTAATTATAGCCGGTTTTGGTGGTCAAGGTGTACTTTCTATGGGAAAAATCCTAGCATACTCCGGTATCATGGAAGATAAAGAAGTCAGTTGGATGCCTTCGTACGGACCTGAAATGCGTGGTGGAACAGCCAATGTTTCCGTTATCATCAGTGATGAACGTATCAGCTCACCTGTGTTAAGAGATTTTGACACTGCTATCATCCTAAACCAACAATCGATGGATAAATTTGAAAAAAGTGTGCATCCCGGAGGTTTACTGCTTTATGATCCCAATGGAATTATTCACCCACCAACCAGAAAAGACATCAATATTTATACGATTGAAGGCGCTTTGGAAGCTTCAAAACTAAAAAGCCCTAAAACATTCAATATGATTGTGCTAGGTGCCTTTTTAAAATTGAAACCAATCGTAAAAATGGAAAATGTACATAAAGGACTTTTAAAATCATTGCCCGAAAGACATCATCACATGATTCCTATGAATGAAGAAGCCATTAAAGTTGGACAAGAAAAAGTAAAAGAAGTGCAAACTGTTTAACACAAACAATAAATAGATTAATAGTTTATCTGGGAGCGAATTTTTCGCTCCCATTTTTTTTTACACTTTTTGGAATGGTATCATTACAGGGCGTAATGTGGATTGTAGAGACGCTATTAATCGCGTCTCTACAATGTGAATGGTAAAAAATTGGTTTTATCGACAGTTTAATGTTCTTCATATTAAAATATTCTTCTTCCCTGAAATAAATATAAACAAAAACTGATATTTCGCATTTTTTTTGTAATTTTGGAAACTGTTAAAAGTATGATATTTTATGAATGAAACAAACGCCATAGATTTAAGCCAAAAAATTGATTTTCAAGATTTTAAAAAGCAAGTACTTGAAGATTACCGCATCATTAACCTAAGCCGTAACTTAAGTACACTAGGACGAAAAGAGGTTTTATCGGGAAAAGGCAGTTTTGGCATTTTTGGAGATGGCAAGGAACTCCCGCAACTTATTTGGTCAAAATTTTTTAAAAATGGAGACTTTCGTTCGGGTTATTATCGCGACCAAACCTTTATGTTGGCATTAGACTTATTGACCCCGGAACAATTTTTTGCCTCAATTTACGGACATACGGATATCAATTTTGAACCCAGCTCGGCAGGTAGACAGATGAATAACCATTTTGCCACACATAGTTTGGACGACAATGGCGAATGGAAAAATCTTATGGAACAAAAAAACAGCAGTTCCGATATCTCTTCTACCGGCGCACAAATGATAAGATTGATTGGCTTGGCGCAAGCATCCAATATTTATAGAAACATGGACAAACTACCTGAAAATTCGGAAAAATTTACCCATAACGGTAACGAAATAGCTTGGGGAACTATTGGCAACGCCAGTACCTCCGAAGGTCAATTTTGGGAAACTATTAATGCGGCAGGTGTGTTACAAGTACCTATGGTGGTAAGTGTTTGGGATGATAAATATGGTATTTCCGTACCGGCAAAATTTCATACAACTAAGGAAAGTATATCCGAAATTCTTTCAGGTTTTCAACGCACCAAAGACAAACCAGGATATGAAATATTTAAAGTAAAAGCCTGGGATTACCCCGCCTTGATGGAAACCTACCTAAAAGCAGAAAAGTTTGCTAGAGAGGAACATATTCCGGTCTTAATTCACGTAGAAGACTGTACCCAACCCCATGGACATTCAACCTCCGGCTCACACGAACGCTACAAATCAGCCAAAAGACTGCAATGGGAAAAAGATTTTGATGCCATAAAAAAAATGAGAGAATGGATGCTCGAAACCAATTTGGCTACAGAAGACGAACTGGAACAAATAGAACAAGCATCAAGGAAACGTGCAAAAGAAGCAGCTAAAAATGCTTGGGCTGCTTATACAGCGCCCATGAAAGCGGACAGGTTAGCACTTATCAAAATTATTGATCAAATTGTTCAAATCAGCAAAAATAAAGCTTTCATCTTTCCAATTAGAAATGACTTGGCTAAGATCAAAGACCCTAAAAAAGCCGATTTACTATCGAGTGCAAGACGTATTCTACGATTTTTAAAAGATGAAAACTTTGAATCCAAAAAAACACTTCAAAATTGGATTTCGTCTTATACAAAAACCAATCAAAAAATATATGGAAACTACCTCTATAGCCAAAGCAAACACAAAGTAAGTCATATCAAAGGTGTCAAACCAGAATACGACGACGATGCCCCTTTAGTAGATGGACGAATCGTATTGCGAGACAATTTCGAAAAATTGTTCGAAAAATATCCCGAATTGCTTATTTTTGGAGAAGACAGCGGTAAAATTGGCGATGTAAATCAAGGACTCGAGGGTTTGCAAGATAAGTATGGAAAAGTGCGAATTTCTGACACCAGCATCAGAGAGGCGACCATTATAGGACAAGGTATTGGGCTGGCAATGCGTGGCTTACGACCGATTGCTGAAATTCAATATCTGGATTATCTACTCTACGGCTTACAACCCATGAGTGATGATTTGGCAACTTTGCACTATAGAAGTGCCGGAAAACAAAAAGCACCTTTAATTGTGCGAACAAGAGGCCATCGTCTCGAAGGAATATGGCATTCCGGTTCGCCTATGGGTGGACTTATTCACTTGCTGCGAGGCGTAAACATAATCGTTCCCAGAAACATGACGCAAGCTGCAGGCTTCTACAATACATTATTAGACAGCGATGAACCTGCCCTTGTCATAGAAAGTCTAAACGGCTATCGTTTAAAAGAAAAAATGCCCAAAAATATCGGTGAATATAAAATTCCAATTGGCAAAATAGAATTGCTTAAAAAAGGTAAAGATATTACGCTGGTATCTTACGGTTCAACCTTAAGACTGGTACAACAAGCAGCCAAAGAATTGATGCAAATCGATATTGATGCTGAAGTAATCGATGTGCAAAGCTTAATTCCGTTTGATTTGAAAAATGAAATTTTAGAAAGTGTCAAAAAAACCAACCGCATTTTGGTGATCGATGAAGATGTGCCAGGGGGTGCATCGGCATATATTATGAACCAAGTAGTAAGCAAACAAGGCGCTTGGGTACATTTGGACAGCAAACCGCAATCACTCACAGCCAAAGAGCACCGTCCCGCTTACGGACATGATGGTGATTATTTTTCAAAACCTTCTGTCGATGATATTTTTGAAAAGGTTTATGATATTATGCACGAAGCTTATCCAAATAATTATCCGAGTTTGTACTAATACCAATTAGAAACCAAAATATGCGACATAAATCGTTTCCTTTTTCTGTGTTAAAAATTAGTTCCATAGCTACTGCTATGCAAAGAATTTTTGACTTGAAAAAGAAAAAAATATTCCAATTTATTTATCGAACATACTAATTGGTATAAAAAAATATGTATATTTGTCGTATATTAACCAAAAAAAAATTTGAATTATGTTATTTTTAGCTTCAGACAACTCATCGATGTGGAACATGGGTAACCTTATGGGCGCTTTTTTCTTTTTAGTTATAA
>JANTGO010000065.1 GCA_024763015.1 Flavobacteriaceae bacterium | reverse complement strand
AATTTATAATTAAAGATAAAATAAAATTATGGCTTTACATTATAACAACAAATTAACAACAATTAAAACTAGATGATTATGGAACAAATCAAAGATTGGATTAAACTACACAAAATGATAATTTTAGTTTTTATGCTGACAAGCATTAATTATACAGCAAAAGCCCAAGAGGATTATCTTGATTATTATGCCTTTTTTGGCTTACATTCATCTTTGAATTATAATCTGGGATCTGAAATTAGTTATGGTGTAAGCGATAGCCCGATAACATTACAGTATAATAATTTTTCTTCAGGTAGCTTTGGGCTTATGTTTCAAACGCCTAATCCTGTGATTATTCAAGATAATGGAATTGAAATGAATTTTGTTTTTCAAATTGGCTTTAATGTTAAACATGTTTATCAAAGTGTGAATTATCAAATTGATAAAAGTCAGTTTGTAGGTTCGGTATCTTCCAATGATCCGAAAATACACACTGATATTAGTTTTAATATGTATAGCATTCCCATTGCAGCGGAAGGATATTTTACTGATAAATTTTTTATGCGTTCTGGTATTATTCTTGGTTTTTATAAAGAACTGAGTACTAGCAGCTATACCAAAATAGATGATATTGAAATTACTTCCGAATTGTTCACTTCCAGCGAATTTATTTCCAAAATTAGTATGGAGGTTGGATTTGGTTATAACATACCTACCACCCAAGTCTTATGGCAACCATATATATATGTTAATGTAGGTCCTGAAAATATTGTGAACGGTTATTTTGAAATAGATGGCATAAAAGATAGAGATTATGATAAAATTTATGGCAGTTTCAAACAAGGTGATATGTTTATAGGTTTGGGTCTAAATGTATTTCCTAAAAGATTTTGGTAGTAAAAGATCATAGGTATTTTTTAGATTAATAAATGAAACTAAAAAACAAAACCGTTTTAATCACAGGCGGGGCATCCGGGATTGGCAAAATTATGGCACGTTTAATCTTAGAACGAAATGCCAAAGTAATTATCTGGGATATCGATGAAGAAAATATTAACCAAACAGTAGCTGAATTTTCAAACAAAGGAGAAATATTTGTTTACAAGGTTGATGTTTCTAAGCTTGAACAAATCCAAGCTGTTGCTAAAAAAGTGAAATCAGAAGTGGGTTTTGTGGATGTTTTAATCAATAATGCTGGTGTATTGGTTGGTAAATATTTCAATGAGCATAGCTTGTCGGATATCTCAAAAACAATGGAGATTAATGCCTTGGCACCGATGTTAGTTAGCAAGGAATTTCTAGGGGATATGTTGGAGCAAAACTCAGGGCATATTTGCAATATTGCTTCGTCCGGCGGATTGCTTTCAAACCCAAAAATGTCTGTTTATGTGGCAAGCAAATGGTCGCTCGTCGGGTGGTCTGAAAGTTTGCGTCTGGAAATGAAGCAAATGGCTAAAAATGTTAAGATTACCACCATCATGCCGTACTATATCAATACAGGAATGGCCGATGGCGTAAAATCAAAAATTCCAATTCTAGAGCCTGAGCCAACGGCATTAACTATTGTCAAAGCGATAGAGAAAAACAAAAAATTAATAAGTATTCCCGGCTATGTTTATAGATTGACACGTTTCACTCAGGCTGTATTGCCCTTAAAGCTTTTTGATTGGTTTGTAGGAGACATTCTTGGCGTCTATAAATCAATGGAAAATTTCAAAGGACACAAGAAGTAATGCTTTAGAATTTAGAATTGATTAATGATCATTTGTCCGGTAAAGAATTAATCCATTAATAATGATCAATGCATTTTTTCCTGTTTTTTGCACAAGGAAACCCAAATTTTGTCCGGCAAACCTGGTTTTACGACCGCATTATTCATAACAAAGTATCGGAATTAATGTCGGGACTTCGATACAATTTTACTCATTCTTCGTAAAATTACTCAGCCACCTACGATACTGCTAAAAATTGCAAAGTGAGAATAATTCACAAAGCGTAGGTCACTGAGTGATTTCAATGACTGAAAGGAATTGAAATTGTATCGAAGTGCCGAATTTCAAAAAAGTAAAGATTAACAAAACAGGCAAAGAGTAATTTTTCTAAAACCCACTTGTATTTTTGTCAGTCTCACCAAATAACACACCTGCAAATTTGTCAGGTGTATTAACATAATTTTATAATAAAACATAAAATTTTCCTAATTATTCTATTTTTATAATTGTTTTAACAGAATTTGGCACGTTTTTGTTGTAAAATTGCATAGAAAAAATATTAAGATATGGAACAAAACAGTAATATTAACGAAATTAATGAAATTGTCGTAAAAGAAAGTGCTTTTATAGACGTATTAAAATTCGAAATCAACAAGACGATTGTCGGTCAGGAGAAGATGATTGACAGGTTGTTGATTGGTTTGTTGGGAAAAGGTCATATTTTGCTGGAAGGGGTTCCCGGATTGGCAAAAACACTTGCCATCAATACCTTGGCAAAAGCCATTAATGCTGATTTTAGCAGAATTCAGTTCACCCCCGATTTGTTACCGGCAGATGTCATCGGTACGATGATTTACAATATGCAAGAGAATAAATTTGAAGTGCGTAAAGGACCTATTTTTGCCAATTTGGTCTTGGCGGATGAAATCAACCGGGCGCCTGCAAAAGTACAATCTGCCTTGCTCGAAGCGATGCAAGAACGACAAGTAACCATTGGTGAAGAAACTTTTAAACTCGAAGAGCCATTTTTGGTAATGGCGACACAAAACCCTGTGGAACAAGAAGGTACCTATCCTTTACCCGAAGCGCAAGTGGATCGTTTTATGCTTAAAACCATTATCGATTATCCTTCGCAAAAAGAGGAATTGGAAATTATGCGTCGCAATTTAAACGGTGATATGAGCAATATCCAAGCAGTTACCACGACCAAACAAATTTTGGATGCAAGAGAAGTCGTCAAGAAGATTTATTTGGATCCTAAATTGGAACAATATATTTTAGATATTGTTTTTACCACTCGTTATCCCGAAAGATATGAATTGGACGAACTAAAACCCTTGATTAATTTTGGTGCGTCGCCACGTGCCAGTATCAATTTGGCAACGGCTTCCAAAGCTTATGCCTTTATCAACAAACGTGGTTTTGTCATTCCCGAAGACGTTCGTGCCATGGTTCATGATGTATTGCGTCACAGAATTGGATTGACCTATGAAGCAGAAGCTGAAAATGTTACTACCGAAGATATTATCAATAAAATTGTAAACACGATTGATGTGCCATAGGTTTTTTGCAATCGATATTGAAATCAAGTCTTGATTGATATTAAATTAGCACAAGTGTTTCTTTTCCAATTTTTTTGGAAATATAATTAAATGAATTAGATAGATGACCACAAAAGAGATTTTAAAAAAAGTTAGGAAGATTGAGATTAAAACCAAGCGTTTGTCCGATCATATTTTTGGGGGCGAGTACCACACTTCGTTCAAGGGTCGCGGTATGACCTTTTCTGAAGTGCGCCCTTATGCTTTTGGTGACGATGTGCGTAATATTGATTGGAATGTAACGGCGCGCTACCGAACACCTTTTGTCAAAGTTTTTGAAGAAGAGCGCGAGCTGACCATGCTCTTGGCAGTCGATGTCAGTCAATCCGAAATGTTTGGAACGCGTCATCAATTGAAGCGCGAAATGATTACCGAAATTGTGGCAACTTTGGCCTTCTCCGCTACCCAAAACAATGATAAGGTTGGTTTGGTGTTGTTTTCTGACGAAATCGAGTTGTTTATTCCGCCACAAAAAGGTCGTTCGCATGTTTTGCGTATCATTCGCGAATTGGTCGATTTCCAACCAAAACATAAAAAAACGGATATTTCCAAAGCTTTGAAGTTCATTTATAATGTCATAAAAAAGAAAGCCATTGTCTTTTTGATTTCAGATTTTATGGATGAAAACTATCAAGATACCTTGCAAATCCTTGGAAAAAAACACGATTTGACCGGTATTAAGATTTATGATCAGGTCGAAAAAGATATGCCCAATATAGGTTTGGTATTGCTCGATGATTTGGAAACCGGAACAAGAACTTATGTCGATACGAGTAACAAAATGATAAGGCGTGCGCATAATGCGCAATTTTTAAGAATGCAAGACCAGTTTAAGAAAGCATTTCAAAAAGCAGGAAGCGGTACTATTGAGATCGCTACGCGTGAATCGTATATCAAAAAAATGTTGCAATATTTTAAAGCTAGAGGATAAATGAAATGTATTTTGTGCATGCAATTTTGGTTATGAGAAATGCTTGCAGTAAGAAAATAAATAATAAAAACGAATGAAAAAATTCTTATACATATTAATTTTAACAAGTATAAATCTTGCAGCTTTTGGACAAAGTTTGCCCAAACTTTCTGCAAGTATTGATACGACGCAAATGCGCATTGGCGAGCAAATAAAATTACATATTACGGCTCAAACAGATTCGCTTTCCTTTGTAGATTTTCCCGAATTATCTGATTTGGGCGATTGGGAAGTTGTAAAATCTTCCAATGTTGATACTTTGCTCAAAAAACCGGTACGCACTTTGCAAAAAATCTATTTTTTGACGCAATGGGACAGTGGTCATTATGTAGTGCCGCCTTTGGATGTTAAAATAAATGACAGCATTTTGCACACCGATAGTTTACGTGTACAAGTTCAAAGCGTCAAAGTGGATACCACTAAGCAAGCTTTGTATGATTATAAGGAATTGGTTAACGCCCAAGGAAATGTAGCATCAAAAAAAGCCGAAAGCAGCTCAAAATGGTGGTGGTTATTGAGTTTGTTGTTACTGATTCCATTGGTTTGGTATCTGCTAAAGAAAAGGAGAGAATATATAGAAAAACACAAACCGCCGACACCTTACGAGCAAGTGCGTTTGGCTTTTGATAAATTGCAAAAACAAAGATTGTGGGACAAAGACAAGGTTGATGAGCATTATTTGCACTTGACCGATACACTAAAAGATTATCTGGAAAATGAGTTGCATTTATCTGCCAAAGAAAAAATTTCGAGTCAATTATGGCAAGAATTGAAGAATTATAAATTTGTAAATGGCAAATATTTGCCCGATGATTTGCTCAATAGGTTACAAGATGTTTTTCATAGAGCCGATTTGGCCAAATTTGCCAAGCTAAAACCCAACGAATCGGATATCGATTACGATTTTCATACAATTGAAGATTTGGTGGATGATGCGCATCAAAATATACAAGAAATCTTGGATGCAAAAGCAGCCGAAGAAGCTGAAAAATTGGCAAAAAGAAGACGAAAAAAACGAGTGCTGTATATTTCATTGGCAAGTGTTTTATTAATATTATTGGCGATTGGCGGTATCGGGTATTATTTCTTGCAAAAATCAGAATTGACCAAAAATGTAGCAGAAAACATTTCAAAAGCCGAGTGGGTATATAGCGAATATGGTGCTTCGCCATCAGTTGGAATGACGACGCCGCATATTTTACACGCTTATGACACAGAGGAAGCGCTGTCACAAGCAGATCCTAAATTGCAAAAAACACTTCCAAAATTGTTAGAGGAACTGAGCATTTATACAGATGTCAATGTTGTAAAACAGTATGTTATCATAAATATGAATGTCAATTTTAAGCAAGCGATTGATTCCAGCAAAATTGAAAGTATGAATCAGTTTGTACTGCAAGGAATGTTGCAACAAATAAAAGCTGAAAATATTAAGATAGAACAACAAAACACAGAAGGCGGTATGCGCTATTACGGCACTTTTGATGCAATCGTGCCGGGGATTAATAAGAAAGAACGTATCGCTTTTGACAGTTATTTCTTTGATGATAAAGATTATTTGAGGATGGTTTTTGGCGCCTATATTTATGGAAATGAAAAGAATAAAGAGTTGGTAAATCGCGCCTTATCATCTGCAGAATTGATAAAAGATTAAGAGATGGAAGAATTATTTAAACATATAGCATTTTATACACCTTATGCTTTGGCTTTGTTGCTATTGATGCCTATTTTGGCGGTATGGTTGTATAAAACACGCTTCAAACAAACAGCGGTTTTAAAGTATTCCAATGCAAAAAGCTTTGGCGGATTTAAAAGTCTCAAAAATAAACTTTTACCCGTTTTGGGTGGCTTGTTGATTTTAGCAGCCGGACTTATTTCGGTGGGGATTGCACGTCCGCGTTCGGTAGATGTTAGTTCAAAAACGAAAAAGACAAAAGGAATTGACATAATGTTGGCGGTTGATGTTTCTGCCAGTATGTTGGCAGAAGACCTGATACCCAATAGGTTAAAAGCACTTCAAAAAACCGCAATCGATTTTATCAAAGGACGACCCAATGACCGATTTGGCGTGGTGTTATATGCCGGTGAAGCTTTTACCCAAGTACCGATTACTTCGGATCAACGTATTGTGATGAATGATATCAGAAAGATAAATTTTAGTCAATTATTTCAGCAATTAGACCAAGGAACCGCTATTGGAATGGGATTGGCAACGGCTGTTAACCGCTTAAAAGACAGCAAAGCCAAGAGCAAAGTAATCATTTTGATGACCGATGGGGTAAACAATACCGGCGAAATTGACCCCAATACGGCACTCGAACTCGCCAAGCAATTTGGTATCAAAGTTTATACGATTGGACTGGGAACCAACGGTTATGCTCGTACGCCTGTAGCGGTCGATCAGTCCGGGCATTTTCAATATGGCAATGCCAAAGTAGAAATTGATGAAGCCTTGTTGCGAAAGATTGCCAAAGAAACCGGAGGCCGATATTTTAGAGCAACCAACAACCAAAAGTTGAAAAAGATTTATAAAGAAATCGATAAGTTGGAAAAAACCGAAATCAAAGAAACCAAATATTATAATTACAAGGAATTGTATCGTACTTGGACGCTCTGGGCACTCGGATTGATATTTGTCGTTGGATTGTTGCGATATACTTGGCTCAAAAGTTTTGTGTAAAAGATTTATAATTTAAAACATTCAGATAAAAGATGTATCAAATAGAAGAACCTAAATATTTTATTTTACTCGTATTAATACCGATACTTTGGCTGGCGTATTTTTATATGCGTATTTGGCAACAGCGCAAGCAAAAACAATTTGCAGATGCCAATTTATTGGATAAAATTGTGGTTGAGAAATCGAGATTTAAGCCGTTTTCCAAACTCGTTTTGTTGTCATTGGCTATGCTTTTTTTGACCATCGCCTTGGCAAATCCCAAAATGGGAACCAAATTAGAAACGGTTAAAAGAAGAGGGGTTGATATTGTTTTTGCCGTTGATGTGTCCAAAAGTATGGATGCCGAGGATGTAGCGCCTTCTAGATTGGAAAAAGCCAAACGATTGGTTTCTAAAATAATAGACAATTTAGTGTCCGATAGAATTGGTATTATTGCCTATGCAGGAGAAGCCTATCCCTTGTTGCCCATTACGACCGATTACGCAGCCGGAAAAATATTTTTGCAGAGTATGAACACCAATTTGGTTTCCTCGCAAGGTACGGCTATCGATGATGCCATTGATTTGGCTACGACTTATTTTGATGATGAAGATACCAATAAAATATTGGTCATTCTTTCCGACGGAGAAGACCATTCGGAAAAAGCTGTCGAAGCAGCCAAACGCGCTGCCAAAGAAGGCGTTACCATTTTTACAATCGGGGTAGGGACACAAAAAGGTTCTGTCATCCCGATTAAGAAAAACGGTAGTTTGTATGGCTATAAAAAAGATAAAAAGGGACAAACGGTTATCACGCATCTCAATGATAAAATTTTGAGAGAAATTGCACAAGTTACCCACGGTAAATATATAGACGGTCGTAGCACCAAAAATGTCGTTGCCTATATATCCGATGCCTTGAAAAAAATGGATAAACGAGAATTTGAAACCACAAAATTTTCTGAATACAAAGACCAATTTCAATGGTTTTTGGCAGGCGGATTGTTGTTTTTGGTCTTATATATGCTAATTTTAGAACGTGAAACACAATGGCTAAGAAAGTTGAATTTGTTTAACGAATTAGAAAAAAAATAAAAATGAAACGAATACTATATATATTATTTCTTGTCAGTTTTTCGCTTTTTGCACAAGAGAAAACTACTCAAAAAAAGTCAGAAGTGACCGATTTGATACAGGAGGGCGTCAATAGTTATAACAAGGCGGACTATTTGGATGCCGATAAAGCATTTCGAAAAGCATTGGCTTCGGATCCGGGTAGTGGTGTAGCCGCATATAACTTGGGGCTTACACAAATTGCCGAAGAAAAACCTTTGGAAGCGGTACATTATTTTGGCAAAGCATCAAAAAATGCCGATAAAAAGTCTTTGAAAAATAAGGCGTATTTTAATGCTGGAAATGTCTGGTTTCATAAAAAAAAATACGAAAGAGCCATTGAAGCTTATAAAAATGCTTTGCGCAATGTGCCGGAAGATGAAGAAGCACGATACAATTTGGCCTTGGCAAAACAAATGTTGAAAAAACAAAACAAGAGCAACAAAAAAAATAATAAAAAGAATAAGAAAAACGATAAGAAGAAAGACAATAAGAAGAACGATCAAAACAAAAAAGACAAGAATAAAAAAGACCAAAATAAGAAGAACAAAGACAAGCAAGGAAAGGATAAAAAAGATCAAAAGAAAAAACAAGACGAAAAGAAAAAGCAAGACGACCAAAACAAAAAAGACAAACAAAAACAGGAAAAGAATAAACAAAATCAAAATAAGGAACAACAGCGTAAAAAAGTAAAATTGACGCCACAGCAAGTAAAACAACTCTTGGTCGGTTTAAAAAACAAGGAACAAAAAACACAGAAAAAAATAAAAGCTCATCGATTAAAAGGTTCGGGTAAAAAGAAAAAACAAGAAAAAGATTGGTAATAAATAAGGTGGTGCAATGATGTGCCGCTTTATTTTTGTTCATATACCTCGAAAAATGCTTGATATATTTTATATATTTGTTGGAAATTGTGAGCAGTTAGTAATACATTGTGCTGAAAAAATTGCTATTCGTTACATTTAAACATGAAAAATAAATTATTTCAAATAATTATTTTATTCTTATTCTCCGTATTTGTTTTCGGATAATCGGATAGATTTAAAGGGCTTCATCAAGAAACCTTTTTGCATCCTGCTGATGAGTTTACGGTTTACACGCTAAAAAAGGAAACAGTTGGTATAACCATTTGAATTTTAGCTGGAAAATTAATTCAAAATTATACACGCGTTTATCTGTAGGAGCAACTTATGTGGAAAATTTGTATTTCAGCAATAACGATTCGACGAATTTGATTGAAAAATTTTATCTTAAGACATTCACACCGGATATTAATATTAGCCTTGATTTACAGGTGGAAGCCATGGATGAGTCTTCATGTAACGGGTTCTTATGGTACTACATTTGTCAACTTAAATAATATCCCTATGAAACAACAGATTTCCTATGGTTTTAGAATAGCACCATTTTATAAAAATCAATGGGGATTTTTACGAACTTTTCGTGCCGAACTTATTGGCTACCACATTTATTTAACCGACAATAATGAATCAATAGAATCTTTCGTCCCGATATTCCCATATTTTTATTGCCAATGGACATTTAAATAAAGGAAAGAATAAGTAATAGTGTGCATTAAAAAATTTTGCATTTTTTTAATGGGTACAAGAAGTCTTTTTGGCAAGAATAATAGTTATTTTTTCTAAAATAGTAAAAAAACCAATTTAATCTTAAAATATACGCAAAGTGATTTTGTTTTAAATTTAAATACGTATTTTTGGTAAAAATTGGTATTGGAACGTAGCTTTCCGTCTGCATCCACTACATATTAATATTTAAAATGCCAAATCAACCTATAATACAAAAGAAATAAATCTGATAAAAATATGATACACAAGAAAATATTATCTCCTTTTCAAAAATTTATTCAAATCGAAAGTTTTAGCGGTATTTTATTATTGATTGCAACGATTACAGCACTTGTTTGGGCTAACTCTTCATTTGGTGATACTTATCAATCGATATGGCAATATAAAATCGGCTTTTCAACTGAAGATTTTGCATTAAACAAACCATTAATTTTATGGATAAACGATGGTTTGATGACGATTTTCTTTTTCCTAATTGGATTAGAAATTAAGAGGGAAGTATTTATTGGGGAATTAAATTCTTTCAAAAAAATTGCTTTTCCGCTTTTTGGCGCTTTTGGGGGCATGCTATTTCCAGTTTTGCTGTTTTTAATATTAACACAAAATCCCGAAACGATAAAAGGTTGGGGTGTGCCAATGGCAACGGATATTGCTTTTTCATTGGCTATTTTAAAACTTTTAGGCAATAGAGTTCCATTAAGCCTCAAACTGTTCTTAACGACATTTGCAATTGTTGATGATATAGGTGCTGTTTTGGTCATCGCAATTTTTTATAGTGGAAGTATCAATATAAGTTTATTGGTCATGGCATTTATCTTATTAGGAATTTTATATCTCTTATCTTACAAAGGCTACTATTCTAAATTTGTAATTATAATATTTGGTGTAATTATTTGGACACTATTTCTTAAATCGGGTATTCATCCAACACTTGCAGGAATTTTATTAGCATTTTCGGTTCCTATAAGACAAAAAATTTATACTTCTGCGTTTATTGATAATTTGGTAAAAATTACGAACAATATTAAACAAGCAACTGTATCTAATGAGCCGGTTTTATCTAATGAACAAATTGAAGAAATTGACAATTTAGAAAACTGGACGAGTGATTTTCAATCTCCCCTTCAACATTTAGAACATAAATTACACGATTGGGTTGCATATTTCATTATTCCTGTTTTTGCTTTGGCTAATGCAGGTGTGCTTATAAACAGTGATGTAGCTTTGGATACATCCCTAATTAGAAATATTAGTATTGCACTAGTTTTGGGGAATAGTATTGGTGTATCGTTAATTGTTTTAATAGCTAAAAAAATTAGAATTATTGAAATGCCAACTGATATCAATAATCAACATATTATAGGTGTTTCATTTTTGGCAGGTGTCGGATTTACAATGTCTATTTTTATTGCAGGTCTGGCTTTTGAAAATAGTCAAATGCTTATTGATTCTGCGAAAATTGGCATTCTTATAGGTTCGTTAATTTCCGCAGTTTTAGGATTTGTAATTTTAAGATTAAATAGTAAAAAAACGACGTCCGACAATAATTTATATAATTAATAGCAGTTTTTTAAACATCATTTATTTTTTATTTGATAAACCAAGTGCTGAATTGAAAAGTAAGTGTTTTTAACCCAAATGATTTATGATTTTACGCTAAATGTAGGAAAACTACCTCTTGGTTTCAATAACCGATAAATTTTTGATATTTCCTTGATCCAGTTCAAACCGTAACATCGTTCGGACTTTATGAAAGCCTTTGATACCTGCGGCACCCGGATTCATATGCAACAAATGATATTTTTTATCGTTCATAACTTTAAGAATGTGCGAATGGCCAGAAATAAATAATTTTGGTGGATTTCTTTGAATGATTTCTCTGATATTTTGGGTATATCTGCCCGGATATCCTCCGATATGCGTCATCAAAACATCGACATTTTCAAGATTAAATCTTTCTATTTCTTTAAATTCTTTGCGAAGTTCCCCACCATCAATATTGCCGTAAACGGCACGTAATTTTGCATATTTTTTTATCACATCTGTAACTTGTACCGTACCTATATCACCGGCATGCCACACTTCATCTGCTTGTTTGATGTGTTTGAGCATAAATTCGTCCATTTGCCCATGCGTATCGGATAGAAGTAAGATTTTTTTCATTAGTTTTGTATATCAAAAAAACAAAAATACGATTAATTGAGATATTTTCTGGAACTTTCTTATAAGGGCACTAATTACCACGGATGGCAAAGTCAACCCAA
>JANTGO010000064.1 GCA_024763015.1 Flavobacteriaceae bacterium | reverse complement strand
ATGAGGAAGTAGCAGCAGGATTAATGCCCGAAATACTCGGCAAGAAATTAATACGAATTTTGCATAAAGACAAAGTAAAATTGCGTTACAATATCGGCATTTTTATGCAACGTTTAACACCTTATTTGACGACTTGCCTTCCGGGTAGATATTTTGAAAAATTGATTAGAAAACACTACAAAATGAAGTAAAAAAATCAATGTTTTTTCGTGATGCTCATTTCGTAATTGATTAGTATCTTTGCAGCTATGGAATATCCTTCAAAATTATTGTCAGAAATTGTTGATGAAATATCAAAATTGCCCGGTATCGGAAGGCGTACAGCTTTGCGGCTTTCCTTGCATTTGTTGAAGCAGCCCGAAAATCAAAGCGAAAATTTATCCAATTCTATTTTAAAATTTCGCAAAGAGATAAAACACTGCAAGGTCTGTCATAATATTTCCGATCGTGAGGTTTGTGAGATTTGTGCAAATCCCAATAGAAATCACGCTTTGGTCTGTGTCGTTGAAGATATCAGGGATGTGATGGCGATAGAAAATACAGGAGAATACAAAGGTGTTTATCACGTCTTGGGTGGTAAAATTTCGCCAATTGAAGGGGTCGGTCCATCGGATTTAACGATTGACAAACTGCTTAAACGCATTGAAAAAGGTAATCTGCAAGAAATTATTTTTGCTATGAGTGCCACTATCGATGGTGATACGACTAATTTCTATTTATACCGACAAGTTTCTGCTATGTCTAACGTGCCTAGAATTTCGACCATTGCACGAGGTATTTCGGTAGGAGAGGAGTTGGAATACACCGACGAAATCACGCTGGCAAGAAGTATTTTGCATCGGGTTCCATTTGAAAAATCGATTAAAAATATATAATAGCTAACCTGCTATTTTGTCAGGTTACATCAAAATTAAGTAAGGGAACAGTTATTGTAATGCTAAACTACTATCAAGATTATGTTTTATATTCATCATCTTGGAAGCAGGTTAGAATAAATATTATCAAAAAATAATTATGGGAAATAATAAAGAAACAGAAAAGAATAAAATGTGGTTTGATGTCCTCAATGATGAAGCGGAATTCATTCCTTTGTTGAGTCCGGAAGATGAGAAAAAGATGCAGCGTGAAGTAGTTCCCGATTCCTTGCCAATTCTTACCTTACGAAACAATGTTTTGTTACCCGGCGTTGTGATTCCTATTTCGGTCGGTCGCGATCAGTCTATTCAATTAATAGAGGATGCCAATGAAAAAGATAAGCTTCTGGGCGTGGTGGCACAAATCAATCAAAATGTAGAAGTGCCACTCGGCAAAGATATTTACAAAGTCGGTACTTTAGCAAAAATTCAGCGTATGATCAAAATGCCCGATGGCAATTTGACTGTGATTATTCAAGGAATAAAACGCTTTAAAATAACAAAAATCTTACAAGAAAACCCATATATAACTGCTCAGGTGAAGGCTTTAATCGATGCAAATCCCAGAAAAAGCAAGGAGTTGTCCGCTATTGTAGATTCTATCAAAGATTTGGCGAAGGAGGCTATAAAAATCAATCAAAACATTCCTTCGGAAGCGACTTTTGCAATTGAAAATATTACCAGTTCGGTATTTTTAGTCAATTTTATCACGTCTAATTTAGAGATTTCGGTGGCAGACAAGCAAGCCTTGTTAGAAACGGATAATTTTAAGGAACGTGCCTTGCAGTTGCTTAAATTTTTGGATAAAGAAGTGCAAAGGCTGGAGCTAAAAAATGATATTCAGAACAAAACGCGACGGGTTTTAGACAAGCAGAGTCGCGAATATTTTTTAAATCAAGAGATAAGAACTATTCAAGAGGAGTTGGGTGATGGCGGTCCTCAAAAGGAAATCGAAGAATTGAAAAATAAGGCGGCAAAAAAGAACTGGAAACCCGAAGTAAAAGAACATTTTGACAAGGAGTTGGTTCGCTTAAAAAGAATGAATCCGCAAGCCCCCGATTTTGGTATCCAACGCAATTATTTGGAGTTGATGTTGGATTTGCCTTGGGACGATTTGTCAGCTGATAAAATTGATTTAAAATTTGCCCAAGAAATTCTCGATAAAGACCATTTTGGTTTGGAGGATGTAAAAAAACGAATTATTGAATATTTGGCGGTACTCAAAATCAAAAATGATATGAAATCGCCCATTTTATGCCTGTACGGACCTCCGGGTGTGGGTAAGACTTCCTTAGGAAAATCAATAGCGGAAGCAGTAGGTCGTAAATATGTACGAATGTCATTGGGCGGACTTAAAGACGAGTCTGAAATCAGAGGACATCGCAAGACGTATATTGGTGCTATGCCGGGTAGAATTATCCAATCGATCAAGAAAGCAGGTACTTCCAACCCTGTTTTTATCCTAGACGAAATAGATAAGTTGGGCAGTGGATTACGCGGTGATCCGGCTTCGGCAATGTTAGAAGTGCTGGATCCGGAACAAAATAGCGAATTTTATGACAATTTTCTTGAAATAGGTTATGATTTGTCCAGAGTGATGTTTATTGCTACGGCTAATTATTTTTATGATATTCCGTGGGCACTTCGCGATCGTATGGAAGTGATTCCACTAACCGGATACACCATTGAAGAAAAAATAGAAATTGCCAAAAGGCATCTATTATCCAAACAATTAGAAGCACACGGCTTATCAAAAGACGATTTGAAAATCGGCAAAAAACAATTTAAAAAAATTATAGAAGGCTACACCAGAGAATCCGGTGTGCGTGGATTGGATAAAAATATTGCTAAAATAATTAGACATATTGCCAAGTCTATCGCTATGGATGAGCCTTATCAGAAAAAAATATCCGACAAGGACATCGAAGAAATATTGGGTAAACCAAAATTTTCGGTTTCGGAATATGAAAACAACAAAATTCCGGGTGTGGTAACAGGCTTGGCTTGGACACGCGTAGGCGGTGATATTTTGTTTATCGAATCTATTTTGTCCAAAGGAAGCGGACAGTTGAGTATTACCGGTAATATTGGAAAAGTGATGAAAGAATCGGCACAAATTGCCTTGGCATATATCAAATCTAAACACAAACAACTGGGTATCGATGCAGAAGTTTTTGACAAAAACCAAATTCATGTACACGTGCCCGAGGGCGCTACGCCTAAGGACGGACCTTCTGCCGGAATTACGATGTTGACTTCTATGGTTTCTGCCTTTACCGGAAAAAAAGTAAAAGCAAATTTGGCGATGACAGGCGAAATTACACTACGTGGAAAAGTCTTGCCTGTTGGAGGCATCAAAGAAAAAATGTTGGCAGCCAAACGCGCTAAGATTAAGGAAATTATTTTATGCGAAAAAAACCGGAAAGACGTAGAAGAAATAAAAAAGTCTGATATCAAAGGAATGAAATTTCACTACGTAAACAAGATGGAAGAAGTTTTACGCTTGGCTTTTGCTTAAGTTCGTTTGAAAAAATAGCGGCATATTCAACTTAGACCAATATGTAAAAGGTGAAAGAAGCGGAGATTAATTACTGTAATTTCATTAAATATGCGGAGAATAATGTGTATATAATGAAGAGCATTAGTAATTAATTAATATGGAGGTGTTATAGGAATATAGCCTAAATCCTTGTCAAATCTCCTAATAAAAAAAATAGTCTTAGAGTGTTTTTTGATAGGCACTAATTAGTACATTTGCTTTATGCTATTACTATTCCTGTATTTTTTGCTTTTGAGTGTCACTTTCAGTGTTTTTGGCAGTTTTTTTCTTAGATTACTAAAAATTTGTGAAGCCTCTCATCCGGTATATGTGCTGCTTTCGGGAATGGTTATTTATGGCATTTTGGTATGGTTTGTCATATTTTTTACAGGTTTTAATTTTTGGTGGCAAACGGCATTTTTCGGAATGACAGTTTTGTTTTTCCTATTAGACAAAAAGACAAGAAAACCGATAGGAAGACTTGTTTTGCACTTTAAATCTTGGCAAAAAAAATATCAAGTATTGTGGCTAGTTTTTTTGGTACTTGTTTTGTTTCAAAGCACAAATGTTTCGTCTTTACCCGATAATTTCTCTTATTACATTCAAACGATTAAATGGGCAAACGAACAAGGATTGGTGCCCGGATTGATGAATTTGCATCCTTTTTTAGGTCAATTCTCTGCTTGGCATATTTTACAAGCAGGTGTTAATTTTGGATATTTTAATGATATCAATGGATTATTGGTTTTATGGCTCTTGTTTTTTGCTTTTGATAAGCTTGGGGATTTAAAAAAAGATGCCCCATCTAATTGGATAGCATTTTTGCCTTTAAGTAGTTTTTTGTTTTTGCCTTTTATCGATAGCCCTTCGCCTGATCTGGCGGTTATTTTGTTGTCCCAGCTGGTTTTTTATTTGTTTATAAAAAATTATCGACATCCGGTGAAAAATGAAATTCTAATATTGGCAATACTCAGTATTTTTTCGATATTTATAAAATTAACGGCTTTGCCTAACCTGATATTGTTGCTGATAATTATAATCAAAAATAGGAAATATTTAGGCGCCAATATCAAGAAGATATTTGTTTTATTTACGCTGTCAATATCTTTTTTGTTAATCAAAAATTACATTTTGACGGGTTATATGTTTTATCCATTTAGTTTTGCTCATAATCTTTTCCACCCCGATTGGCAGTATCCACTTCCTGCCTTACAATATTTATCAGACTTGGGTGCCAAAGAAGCCTATGCTTTGCATTTTAATCATTTTATCTTTCAAGATTTTATCAAATGGATTTTGCAACTGGGCTGGCATTTATTGGTGAATATTAGTTTTGTATTTATGCTAGTTATTTTTCCTTTCTTTATTAAGAACAAACCTAATGCAAGGGCTTTATTTCTAGTGTATTTGCTTGGATTGTTATATTTTTTGAGCATATTATTTTATGCACCTAATTTTAGATTTTTCTTGCAATTTTACTTTTTTTTCTTCTTGGTGATTTCTGCTGTAATTTTTAAGAAGAAGTATATTTATCTTATAAATGTCGCCGGTGTAATATTGTTTTTTCTTACTTTCTTGGGACTTTTAAACACACAAAACCTTTCATTACGTCAAGTCTTAATTCCTCAAAAAAATCTGAATGTCAAAACTACTGAGTATTACAAAGACAGGATTGGAAATTTAGATTATTACAGATTTAAGTATAGTCGAGATTATTTTTGGGAAACGGGGGATGCACCATTACCGGCAGTTCAAAAAAAACAAATCGATTATTTTAAGCAGTATTTTCATTTTATGCCGCAACGACGCTCCGATATATTACTACGTAGTGGATTTTATCCTAAAAATACCAATTAATAATTGTATTTATCCCCCCATAAATCTTTTAATTTTTTTAAAAACTGCATCTCCTTGCTGTTTTCTTGGGGAGAATATAATGCTGTATTTTGGATTTCTTCGGGAAGAAAATTCATAAAAACAAAATGGTCTTTGAAATTGTGCGCATATTTGTAATCTTTGCCATACCCCTGCTTTTTCATCAAAGCGGTTGGTGCATTTCGCAAGGACATTGGCACCGGTAAATTTCCTGTTTCTTTTACCAATTTTTGTGCCTGATTTATGGCCAAATAGGCAGAATTGCTCTTGGGTGAATTGGCTAAATAAATAGTCGCTTCGGCTAGCGTAATACGTGCTTCGGGCCAGCCAATTTTGTGTACGGCATCAAAAGCGGCATTGGCAATTAATAAGGCATTCGGATTGGCAAGCCCAATATCTTCAGATGCCAATATAATCAATCTACGGGCTATAAATACAGGGTCTTCACCGCCTTCTATCATACGTGCCAGCCAATAGATACCGGCATTTGGGTCGCTTCCTCTCACAGACTTAATAAAGGCAGAAACAATATCATAGTGCATTTCACCTTTTTTGTCGTACAAAAATGCGTTGTTTTTTACACTTTCTTTGACCAATTCATCGGTAACTATGATAGTATCTTCATTCTTAAATAAGATTACTTGTTCCAGTAAATTCAGTAATTTTCTCGCATCTCCATCTGCATAGTGGATAAGGGCATCGGTTTCTTCTATTTGTATGTTTTTTTCTTTTAAAAAAGTATCGATTGAGAGGGCTCGGTCAATAATCTTTTTTAAATCTTCTTCGCTAAGAGATTTAAGAGTAAATACTTGACAACGCGATAGCAAAGCGTTGTTTACTTCAAAACTTGGATTTTCAGTAGTAGCACCGATAAGCGTTACCCAACCTTTTTCAACAGCCTCCAGTAGCGAATCTTGTTGTGATTTGTTAAACCTATGAATTTCGTCTATAAATAAAATAGGTGTGGTTTGGTTAAACAGACCGGATTGATCTTTTACTTTGTCGATAATTGCTCTGATATCTTTCACACCGGAGTTGATGGCACTCAATTTGTAAAAAGGGCGGTCTATTTCCTGGGCAATTATTTTTGCTAGGGTGGTTTTGCCCGTTCCGGGAGGTCCCCATAAGATAATGGAGGAAAGCATTTTTGCTTCGATTTGTCGTTTTAATACGGCATTTTCTCCTACAAGATGCGCTTGTCCTATATAATTGTTTAGGTCTTGCGGGCGCACTCTTTCTGCTAATGGACTGTTATACGACATTTACTTTTTTTATATCTTTGAAAAAGTAAAATTAATACATTTTTGTGAAATCAGATCAAGAACCTAAAGCATTATCGTATTACATCATTTTTCCCCTACTTTTCATTTTTTTGATGTGGGCGGTTTTTTGGTTTGAAGAAACTTTTGGTTATAGTTTTAATAAGTACGGTATTTATCCCGGAACTATTAAAGGATTGAGAGGTATTTTGTTCGCCCCTTTTATCCACGCAAATTTTACACATATATTTAATAATACAATCCCATTATTTGTATTGAGCTTTTTTCTTTTCCTGCATTATAGAAACATTGCTTGGAAAGTATTGCTTTGGGGCTGGCTACTAACCGGTATAGGCACTTGGATATTGGGCAGACCTTCGTATCATATCGGTATGAGTGGCATAAATTATATGTTGGTTTCATTTTTGTTTTTTTCGGGTATTTTTAGCAAGTACTATCGTTTGATGGCGGTATCACTTACGGTTGTATTTTTGTATGGTAGTTTGGTCTGGTTGATGTTCCCAATTGTCGATTATATATCATGGGAAGGGCATTTATCGGGTTTTTTAGCCGGTTTGTTGCTCGCATTTGCTTATGGAAAACAATTAGAAAAAAAATATCAAATTCACAAAAAGGTAAAAATGTATCCAAAAGACGACGAGTTCATGAAACATTTTGATGAAAATGGTAATTTTATTGAGAATATCGAAATAAATGAAACAGATCAAGCATTAGAATAGTTAAAATACAATATTTTTTTAAAAAAATAGTTTGTATAGTTGCAACAATAGAATTTAGTATTATCTTTGCGGATATTATTCTATTTATATATAAAAGAAATAAAAATTAACAAAAACATTATGAAACAAAGATTTTTAATGGGTGTTCTATCGCTCTCAATCATTAGCTTTTTTATGGTTGGATGTTCTACGAGATCAAATGATTTTAAAAGATCAAGAGGTACCGGTAGAGCTATGAATGGCAAAGAAGGAGGTTATAAATTTGATCCGAGATTTAAGAATCAAATTACCGGTCCCGGTTTGGTTTTTGTAGAAGGCGGAACTTTTACATTTGGCGAAGTACAAGACGATGTGATGAATGACTGGACCAATACGCCCAATCAACAACACGTTCGTTCGTTTTATATGGATGAAACCGAAGTCACCAATTTGATGTATTTAGAATATCTAGATTGGTTAAAAAAAGTTTTCCCCACGGATGAAGAAAGTTACAAAAACATATACAAAGGTGCCTTACCCGATACAATGGTTTGGCGTACACCTTTAGGCTATAATGAAGATTTGGTAAACAATTACTTGCGTCATCCTGCTTACGCTTTATATCCTGTTGTAGGTGTAAATTGGGTACAAGCGGTTCAGTATTGTAGTTGGAGAACCAACCGAGTAAATGAGTTTATGTTATACAAAACAGGAAAACTCAATAAAGAAGCACTCGAACATCCCAATCCCGAAGAATTATTCAATACGGAAACGTACTTAAATGCGCCTGAATTGGCATTTGGAGGCAATACAGATATGTATAACAGAAATAATAAAAAAAGAAAGAACGACACCATGTTAAACGTTGTGAACAGATCTTCCGGTATTTTATTGCCTGCTTACAGATTACCTACCGAAGTAGAATGGGAATATGCAGCAAAATCTGATGTTGGTATTAGAGAGTATAATACATTAAAAGGTAGAAAAATTTATCCTTGGAAAGGTGAGAGCACCAGAACTTTAAAAAATGGTAAAGATCAAGGAAAAGAATTAGCCAATTTCAAAATTGATGATGGTAATTATGACGGTTTGGCCGGTTGGTCAGATGATGGTGCCGATATTACCGCACCTGTAAAATCTTATCCCCCGAATGATTTCGGTCTATATGATATGGCTGGAAATGTAAATGAATGGGTGGCAGATGTTTATCGTCCAATTGTTGATGACGAAGCAAGTGACTTCAACTACTATAGAGGTAATGTTTATACCAAACAAGCTTTTAATGAAGATGGAGAATTGGTTGTTATTGGCGTAGATTCCATTCCGATGGATACGCTTCCAAATGGAAAAATTGTTGTTAGTCAATTACCGGGTTCTCTTGGCAAAAAGAAAGTAGATGATAATGAATTATACTTGCGTCAAAACTTTGACAGAGCTGATAACCGCGATTATAGAGATGGTGATATCGAATCTTCAAGAAGTTATATGAAAGACAAAGAAGATGTTGCCGGCGATCCTGCACTAAGAATGTATAACTCTCCTAAACATCAAGTTTATAAAGATTCTACGGCTCTTGTAAAAGAATTTGATAAATCTAACTCAAGAACGACTTTAATCGACAACGAAGTTAGAGTTATTAAAGGTGGTTCTTGGAGAGACAGAGCATACTGGTTAACACCTGCTCAAAGAAGGTTTTATCCTCAATATTTATCTAGAAATGACATCGGTTTTAGATGTGCAATGTCTAGAGTAGGTAACAAGACAATCAAAAAGTCATTTAGAAGACCGGTGAATTAAAAAACCGAAAAAAAAGCTTTAAAGTCGAGGTCTAATCCTCGACTTTATTTTTATAAATCATATTTTATTATACATTTGCAAAAAAAATTTTAATCAATGGGTAAAAAATTAGTAATTGTAGAATCTCCGGCCAAAGCCAAAACGATTAAAAAATTTTTAGGTAAAGATTACGACGTAACATCCAGTTATGGACATATAGCCGATTTGCCTTCTAAAGATATCGGTATTGATTTGGAAACTTTCACACCTAAATATGTTATTTCTGCAGATAAAAAAGATCTGATTAAAAAACTAAAATCTCTTGCATCCAAAGCCGATGAAATTTTATTAGCAAGTGATGAGGATAGGGAAGGAGAAGCGATTGCTTGGCATTTAAAAACCCAATTAAAAATAAAAGAAGAAAAGAGTAAACGAATCGTTTTTCACGAGATTACGGAATCTGCCATTAAAAATGCTATAGAAAACCCTAGAGAAATCGATTACAATTTAGTTGATGCGCAACAAGCAAGACGTTTGTTAGACAGATTGGTGGGATATGAATTATCGCCAATTTTATGGCGTAAAGTAAGAAAAGGTCTATCAGCAGGGCGTGTACAATCTGTTGCGGTTAGACTGATTGTCGAGAGAGAACAAGAAGTAAGAAATCACGTGCCTAAAGTGAGCTATCGTGTCAATGCTAACTTTTCAAATGAGCACAACCACAGTTTTGGTGCAACTTTAGATACCGAATTTGATAAAAACCAAGAAGTTACGGATTTTTTGCAGTCGTTAAAGAATGCCAATTTTACAGTTGCAGATATTGCAACCAAATCGGCAAAGAAAACACCGGCACCGCCTTTTACTACTTCGACTTTACAGCAAGATGCTGCAAGAAAATTGGGCTTTGGTGTTTCCAAAACAATGATGTTGGCACAAAAATTATACGAAAACGGTTTTATTACGTACATGAGGACTGATAGTGTCAATCTTTCACAAGACGCTAAAAAACAAGCAGTTGCTATGATTACTAAAACTTTTGGTAAAGAATATAGTAAGACTAGAAATTTTAAAAATAAATCAAAAGGCGCACAGGAGGCGCATGAGGCCATTAGACCAACCGTAATTTCAAGAAGGAATTTAGACATGGATTTTGATTCAAATAGATTATACGATCTTATTTGGAAAAGAACAGTCGCTTCACAAATGGCTGATGCCAAGATTGATAGAACGGTAGCTAAAATCAAGAATGACAAAAACAAGCATTTATTTGTGGCAAAAGGTGAAGTTATTGTATTTGATGGATTTTTAAAACTATATCAAGTATCTACCGATCCATCTGACGAGCAAGAGGCAAAAGGTCAATTGCCCAAAATGTCACAAAACGAAAAATTAAGCAATAATTATATTGAGGCAATTCAAAAATATTCCAGACCAGCTCCTAGATTTAATGAAGCCGCTCTGGTAAAAAAAATGGAGGAATTGGGTATTGGACGTCCATCGACCTATGCACCTACGATTTCAACCATTCAAAAAAGAGGTTATATCGAAAAAAAATCTCTTGAACCCAAAGAAAGAAAAATTACCAAGTGGATTTTGGAAAATGGAAATATTTCTGAAGTTACCGAAATTGAAAAATATGGTAACGAAAAAAACAAGTTAATTCCCACAGATATTGGTATTGTTGTAAATGATTTTTTGATTGCACATTTTGATCATGTATTGGATTATAATTTTACCGCTAAAATTGAACAGGAATTAGACAGAATTGCAGAAGGTGAAAAACCTTGGAAAGAAATGATGTCTGAATTTTATGGCGAATTTCATCCCATTGTTGAAGATGTTGCTAAGAATGCGGTTCGTGCCAGAGGGGAAAGACTTTTGGGTGTTGACCCTAAAACCGGTAAAAATGTTTATGTAAAAATCGGACAATATGGCCCATTAGTTCAGATTGGCGAATCCAATGAAGAAGAAAAACCAACTTTTGCAGGTGCTCCAAAAGGTATTAATCTAGCGGACATAACTTTAGAACAAGCGCTTGCGATGTTCCAATTTCCAAAAGTATTAGGTAATTATAAGGACAAGGAAGTAGTTGTCGCAACAGGAAGGTATGGTCCTTACCTGATTTATAATGATAAATTTATTTCAATTCCAAAAAATATAGATCCGGTTAATATTGAAATGGATCAAGCAACCGATTTAATCGAGAAAAAATTGAAACAAGACGAACCTATTGCCCATTTTGATAATTTACCTGTTTTTAAAGGCAAAGGAAGATTTGGACCTTTTATCAAATGGAATGACCTATTTATTAATGTCTCAAAAAAATATGATTTTGATAATTTGTCAAAAGAAGATATCGATACATTGATTAAAAATAAAATTCAGAAAGAAAAAGATAAAATGGTCAAGGTTTGGGATGGCGAGGACATTAGTTTGCAAAAAGGCAAATGGGGTAGACTCGTGATTGTCAAGGGCAAGAAAAAAATAATGTTGCCAAAAGGAACAGATCCTAAAAGTATTACATTAGAAGTTGCCAAAAAGAACTTGAAGTAATTTGATGCTAGACTTTTTACAACCAATAGCAATTGATTTTGATTTTGAATCAGCTGCCCAAAAACAAACATTGGGTGGTGTTATTGATGTGCATACGAATGAATCTATGCCGGATATTGAAGAAGCAGATATCGTTATACTAGGTGTAAAAGATGATAGTAACGCTGTGAACAATGAAGGGGCTAAACATGCACCTGATGAAATTAGAAAAGCTTTTTATCAATTATTTCCGGGTGATTGGCGACTAAAAATCGCAGATGTTGGCAAT
>JANTGO010000063.1 GCA_024763015.1 Flavobacteriaceae bacterium | reverse complement strand
GCATCGGTTTCGGTTTCGACCACAATGTGTTTAATATCGACAATTTTGGACACCAATACCTTTGTTTTACCGATTTGATTTTTGTTAAAGTACGAGCTAACGCGATTCTTTAAATTCTTGGCTTTGCCAACATAGATTACAACACCTTGTTTATCAATGAATTGATAAATTCCGGGTGCCTTTGGCAAGGTCTTTGTTATTTTGCGTATTGCATCCAAATATTCGATTGTTTTTATTAGTTTAGCAATATAAATATAATTTACATAACTTTGCAAAGTTATACAATATACAGATTATGATAAATAAAAAATATATACTAATTTTAAGTTTGTTTTTGCCGCTCCTTACTTATTCGCAATATGGTGATTCGATTTCAAAATTAGAACTTTTTGATAAGGCCGTTGATTTGAGTGTTTATGCACAAACGATTGCAAAAGACAAACTCTACTTGGTCAATAATTTAAAAAAAGAACAAGCCGCAAAGGAGATGGATTATGTTTTGGCAAAATTTGATGAGGATTTTGGAGATATTGACCTTAATGAAGAGAATACCAACATCAGAACGCGAATTGAAGCTTTAAAAACTTTTTGGCAAAAATTTGGATTAACTGCCACAGAAAGACAGGATTTTAAAGATTTTACGGCTTTTTATTATCAAGTAAATACTTTAGATCGTTTGGTTTCTGATTTGGTAGAGTCCATGAAAGCGGCCTATGATTTGCCTATAGATAAATTGCAAGGATATCTTGAGGTTCAAAAATTCAGAAAATTGATCCAGAAAATTACCATGAGTTATTATGCCAATTTTTTGGGTCTGAGCAAGAGTTATATGCATGCGTACAACAAGAATATCGAAGAAATAAACAAATTTGTAAAGGATAACAGCAACGAATTTCTAAATGACTCTATTGCCGGAAAATATTTTGCAGATATCATCTTGGACTGGAACTTTTTTAAAACGAATTTGTTGAATAAAAAGTTAAAAATGCCCAAGACCGTTTTTTCATTGAGTCAATCAATGGATTATAAATTAAAATTAATTAAAGAAAACTATATAAATCAATACAATGCCGGTTTTTAAATCGATTTTGTGGAGTTGTCTTCAAACTCTTGGACGATTTTTGACATATTCAGATAAATTCTTGGAAAAATTATAAAGACATGAAAAAAATATTACTTCTAATACTGTTAGCTTTGGTGTCATTTCCTCAGGTAAATGCGCAAATTGATGACAACCCCATAGACAAGATGGCAAAAGCATTATACGGCAACGATATGCTTACGTACCGTTACTTGAGAAATTTTGGTTTTATCAAGACAAACTCTTTTAAACAGAAAGCATTGATTGATATGGACAAAAGTCTTGCAAAGTTTGACGATAATTTATCGTATATTGTCTTGCATCTTCCGGAGGACAAGGATGTGAAAGAAGATTTTCTTAAATTGCAGAATTTTTGGAACCGTTATAGAATCAGCATCACCAATTATGACCAAAAAAACTATGAAGTATTGCTAAACAAAACCGAGCAATTTAGAAAGTTGATCAAAAAACTAAGTGAAGATTTGATGCCAAAAATGCGCACTTACGACCAAAACAAAAAGATATTGGGCTATCTTAAAAAGCTGACAAACAATCAAAAAGATATTGATAAATTGGGCATTTCGTACATGTTTCACAAAGGATTGACGCTTGGCAATAAGGAAAATTTTTATGACATTAATTTATCTGATTCTCATAAGCGACTAAAAAAAATAGCCAAAAAGAATAAAAATGTATCGGTTAGTATTCTGGCAGATTTACATGCAAACATTAAAATGATAGCGGGTATTTTTAATAGAAAAGGTTATCATCCCAAGATGTTTTATGCCAACTTAAATAATTATACCAGAAAAAATCATAAATTATTTATAGAATTGATAGGTCAGCTTAAAAATTAATATAACCAACACACAAAAACAAACACATGAAAAAATTGCTTATTATTTTTATAAGTTTTCAAAGTTTTTTGATTTCGGCACAATACGACGAATCTACCGATATTAGCGATGCTTTACAAGCGGTTTTGGATATAAGAACATCCGTGGTAAAAATTTCTAAAGATTATTTATACAGAGGACTTAAAGCCAACTATGTTTCAAAAGAAATTGACGAGAGTGTTTCCAATGGAGAAGAAGCCCTTTTAAAATTAGAAATTTATAAAGAGGCGCATCCGACTTTGGCCGATAATGTGGCAGAGATAAAAAAAATATGGAATAAAAATAGGTCTTTGTCGATACACCAACCACAGCGAAAAAAAATGTTAAAAATCTTGATGCTTTTAAATGATTTTTTACAAAAATCTAATGAGTTAGCAGAAGAAATCAAAAAAACCGGAGACGTTAAAATTATTGATTATCAACATGCTTCAAACGAGATGGAAATCTTATCTCAAGAGTTGACACTACTGTATGCTATGAAAGTAGCCAAAATAACCGATCCGATGGTTAATAAAGAAATACATCGCTGTAAAAATGATTTTCAAGCCAATCTCGACAAAACTTTTTATTCGGGAGAAAACACTATTCAAATTACCGAAGCACTTAAATCTATTCAAGCAGACTGGGAAATGGTAAAGCATTCGGATAAAAATGTACAAGGTGACACTTTCCTAAATTCCATGTATATTCTAATGAACCGGATTGGTGAAAATGCGAATAAAGCTTCAAAACAATACCAAGAAAAGGCAAAAAAAGCTTTGAAATAAGAATAAACTTTTTTTATGCCTAAATAGTACGGTCGCTTTTTTCTTTTTGAATTATTATCAGATTTTTGTCCTTGTGAATAAAATATTAAAAGGGCTTGTGAATTTTGATATTTTTTTGTATTTTTATCCCAAATATGAGAGGACTTCAAACGACGTTTTACATTTTTGTAATTGTCGTGAATAAGGTCATTTTTTTTTGATATTGAAATAAAAAAAAACCTTTGAACAACCAAGTTCTCTTAATGGTTTAATAAAAATAAAACAGATGAAAAATATCAATGAATATTTACAAGAAAACAGGCAAAAATTACTAGATGAACTCTTTGATTTATTAAAAATTCCTTCTGTAAGTGCCGACCCTGTGTATGCAGAAGACGTTATCAATACCGCCAATTTTATCAAAAACCAATTGGAAAAAATAGGTTTGGATAATGTTTCTATAGAGAAAACACCTGGATACCCAATTGTATATGCCGAGAAAATTATCGATGAGAAACTTCCTACCGTACTAATTTACGGGCATTACGATGTGCAACCGGTTGACCCCGTCGAGCTGTGGCATTCAGATCCTTTTAAACCTGTCATTAAGAAAACAGACATTCATCCCGAAGGCGCTATTTTTGCCAGAGGTTCTTCTGATGACAAAGGACAAATGTTTATGCATGTAAAAGCCGTAGAATATTTGTTAAAAAACGATAGTTTACCGGTCAATGTAAAGTTTATGATTGAAGGAGAAGAAGAAGTTGGTTCGCCCAGTTTGTCTTGGTACGTAAAACGCAATCACGAAAAATTGAAAAACGATGTGATTATCATTTCGGATACAGGTATGGTGGCAAATGATGTGCCTGCTATTACCACCGGATTGCGTGGCTTGAGCTTTGTAGAAGTAACTGTCACCGGACCCAAGCGTGATTTGCATTCGGGTTTATACGGCGGTGCGGTTGGCAATCCAATCAATATCTTGACAAAAATGATAGCTCAATTAACCGATGAAAACAATCATATCACTATCCCCGGTTTTTATGATAAGGTCAAAGATTTGTCACCCGAAGAAAGAGTCGAGATTGCCAAAACACCCTTTGATTTAGAAAACTACAAAAAAGCTTTGGATGTTACAGATGTTTACGGTGAAAAGGGCTATACGACATTGGAACGTCAGTCTATAAGACCCACGCTTGATGTAAATGGTATTTGGGGCGGTTATACCGGTGAAGGTGCTAAAACGATTATTCCTTCTAAGGCACATGCCAAAATTTCGATGCGTTTAGTCCCTGACCAAGATCCGGAAGAAATTCCCGGAATGTTTGAAGCCTATTTTAAAAGTATTGCCCCAAAAGCAGTAAAAGTGGAAGTAAAAAATTTACACGGCGGTTATCCTTACGTAACGCCCACCAACCATATTGGTTATAAGGCAGCAGCCAAAGCAATGCATAAGGCATTTGGCAAAGATCCGTTGCCCATTTATTCCGGAGGTAGTATTCCGATTGTCCCTCTGTTTGAAAAAGAATTGGGTACAAAATCCATCTTGATGGGCTTCGGCTTGGATTCTGATGCGATACATTCCCCAAACGAACATTATGGCGTGTTTAACTATTTCAAAGGAATTGAAACATTGTCCTATTTTTACGATTATTACAAAAACGAATTTACCCAATAAAATTTACCATAAATAAAGAAATATGAGCATAATAGACGCTTTTGAAAATGCAGCATTCAGAAATCAAATTTCTGTGCTTGCGACACTTGTAAAATTATCTCTTTCTGACGGCGTGCTGGATGAATCGGAGATGAAAATTATTGAAAGAGTAGCCAGAGATTACGGGCTGAACGACCCCGCTGATCTCAAGGAAATCATCCGAAATTATGAAAAATATCATATAGAACCTACCTATGATTATAACGAAAGGATTGAGCAATTATATAGGTTGATGCAAATTATCTATGCCGATGATCATATGGACAAAACAGAATTGAAAATTCTTAAAAACTCGATTGTAGCACTAGGTTATTCGCCCAAAAAATTGGATGGCATCTATGAAACAGCCGTTGGAAAAATTGCTGATGGTGCCGACTTAGATGATTTTACCAAAGCGATTAAAAAGGTGAATAGACCTTAATAGTTATTTTAAGTTTGCAGCAGCTACCAATTTTTTAATGCGATTGATATCCAGTTCGTTTGCCCAATAGCCGTCTTTTTTAAAATAAGAGCCTACGATAACGGCATTGGCATAAGTCAGGTATTCGGAAATGTTATCGGCTGTTACACCCGAACCAACCAGTACCGGTAGGTTTGTTGCTTCTTTGACGCGTTTAATTTCTTCTAAATCGGCAGTAGAGCCGGTATGCATTCCGGTAACAATCACGCCGTCGGACAAAAAGAATGAAGCGGCATGTGCCATTTCGGTGATATCCAAATCGGCGGTTAAGGCGTGCGAACTGTGTTTCTTTTTAATATCTGTAAATACGGTTATATGCTCAGCCCCAATATTTTTTCGGTAGCGTAGGAGTGCGGCAGCATTGCTGTCGATATAACCTTCGTCTGCCAAATGTCCGAATACAAATCCTTCGGCTCGTATAAAGTCAGCACCTGATGACAGGGCGGATGCCAAAGCCGCTTGATTGGCGCCTGCTAAGATTTGAATACCCAAAGGCAACTGTGTTTCTTGTTTTATTCTATAAGCGATAATAGCCATTAAACTGCTGATTTCGTGTCCAACATCATTTTTTAAATAAGGGACGTCGTGCATGTTTTCAATCATCAAGGCATCAATGCCGTTTTGCTTGTAAATTTTTGCTTCCTCCAAAGCGGTATCGATGATTTTTGATACATCGTTTTGATATTGAGGCGTTCCGGGCAAAGCATGTATGTGAATCATCCCGATGATGGTCTTGGATTTTGAAAATATTTGTGTAATTTTAGACATAAATGGGGTGTAATTAAAAATTATCCCGTAAATTTATCAAAAATTTTTCAGTTAATGCCTTACCATAAAAAAATATGTATAATTGGTGCCTCAAATGTTGATATTACGGGATTTACCAATAATAAATTAATTTATCAAGATGCCAATATTGGAAGTATGAAAACGGCTGCCGGTGGCGTGGGACGAAATATTGCGGAAAACTTGGCACTCCTTCAATTCAATGTAGATTTAATTAGTGTTTTTGGCGATGATCCTTTGAGTCATTACATCATAGATTACTGCAACAAACACCAGATAAATATTGCCAATAGTTTGTTTTTAAAAGATGCTTCCGCTTCTACATTTATTGCTATTATGGACGAGCATAACGATTTGGCACTCGGCATCTCCGCTATGTCGATATTCGATGAGTTGCAACCCGATTTTATACTTTCAAAATTACCACATATTGCCGATGCCGATTTAATCGTTTTGGAGACCAATTTTTCAGAAGAAATTTTAAAAACTATAGTTGAGCATTTGCCCCAGCATCGTTATGTATTGGACACGGTTTCGGGCGTTAAATCTTTGCGTGCCTTACCTATTTTGGAGCATTTGTATATTTTGAAAACCAATTTAATCGAGGCGGAAATGATGAGTGGTTTGCCATCAAAAACCGATGAGGATATCGAGAATTTAGTAAGATGGTTTTTGAAAAAAGGTGTAAAAAATGTCTTTATCACCCTTGGCGAAAATGGGGTGTATTATGGAAATAAAGAAGGTATTCATCACCAAAAAGCCATTCACTCGAAGGTTGTAAACACGATTGGTGCCGGCGATTCTTTTGTAGCCGGATTGATTTATGCAGACAGCCTAAAAAAAGATATTCATACTTGTGCGTTTTACGGCATGGCAGCAGCCAGTCTGACCGTGCAACACAACGAAGCCGTAAATCCTGAAATGTGTATTGAAAACTTAGAAAAGAAAATCAAATGAATTCATTTTTAGATATCCATCCCGAAGTGCAAGAAGCGCTTGATAAAAAAATGCCTGTTGTTGCTTTGGAATCGACCATCATTTCGCATGGTATGCCTTACCCCAAGAATTATGAAACGGCTATTTTGGTTGCCGATGAGGTTCGAAAGCATCACGCCATTCCGGCAACTATTGCCTTGATGAACGGCAAGATAAAAATTGGCTTAAGCAAGGAAGAAATCAAGCAGTTGGCTATAGAAGGCACACGTGTAACCAAGACTAGCAGGCGTGATATTCCTTATATTTTGTCAAAGAAATTAACCGGTGCTACAACTGTATCGGCTACGATGATTGCAGCGTCGCTTGCCAAGATAAAGATATTTGCCACCGGTGGTATTGGTGGTGTTCATAGAGGTGCTACGGAAACTTTTGATATTTCTGCAGATTTACAAGAATTGGCGCACACCAATGTTGCCGTTGTCTGTGCGGGCATCAAAGCTATTTTGGATTTGGAATTAACGCTAGAATATTTAGAAACATTAGGTGTGCCGGTATTGGGTTATCAAACCGAAGAGTTGCCGGCTTTTTATACGCGAAAAAGCGGATTTAAAGTTGATTATGCTATGCAAAGCCCAAAAGAAATTTCCGATTTACTCAAAACAAAATGGGCGGTAGGTTTAGAAGGTGGTGTCATTATTGCCAATCCCGTTCCCGAAGCGGAATCACTTGACTATAATCTGATGACCGAGGCGATTGATCAGGCAATAGTAGCGCAACATAAATTGGGTATTAAAGGCAAGGAAAGCACACCGTTTTTATTGGAAAAAGTAAAAAGCCTTACCCAAGGAAAAAGCTTGGTATCCAATATCGCATTAGTGCTAAACAATGCCAGATTGGCGGCACAAGTTGCACAAGATTTATATCGATAAGTTTGGGCTTTGTTGGTGTTTATATTTTATTCTTTTATAAGAATTGCCAACCATTCTTTATATATTTTATCAAAATCAAACCTAAAATTTGCAGGGCTTGTACTTGGCAAAGAAATATAGGTAAGCTTATCTTTTCTTTCAAAATATTTATCAAATAATTTTTCTGCTTTTTTACCGTTAAAACCAATAATTTTCAAGTTTGGATGTTCCTTAATAAACTTGTTAAGATTGTTTGGTTTTTCATTTTTAATTGAGTTATCAAGGCTTCCTTTCCTAATTACCGAATGTGCCACATCCCAAACTCCAATACCTGCTTTTTTAAGAAGTTTTTTCTTATCGTTGTATTCTATAGGTAAATCATTTTCAGTTAACTTAGATATAATTTTCCAAAATCTATTTCTCGGATGACCATAATACTCTCCTAATTGAATTGATTTATCACCGGGAGCTGTTCCTAGAATTAATATAGTCGTTTCAGAATTAGAGATTGGTTCAAATGAGGTTTTAAGATCGGTTTGTCCAAAATCATTAAAAGATTTTGTGCTTGTGTTTCTTTTGGTATTTTTTCTTTCGCTTTTATTTCTAATTGGGTTTTCAGATAAATTAATTGGTTTAGCTCCACTCCAATTAATGTCTAAAGAAGTTTCAAAGTCATTTACTTTAAAACTGATGCTATTTTTTTTCGCAATATCATTTCCATTGAATTTATAAGTTCTAAAAAAAGGATTGCTCTCGTGGCTAATATTTACAATCAAAATATCATTAGCAGAAACTTTCTTTGTGTCAATTTTATAATTTTTAGATTTTTCAAGTCTCGATGATGGTCGTATTGTTCTATTTCTAATTATTTCTGCCATAAGTTTAAATATATAAGATGTTATTTATCATTTTATTCAAAACTAGTATTATCGTGCAATGATCAATTTTTATGCTTATAGTCCAATTATTCTTCATCCAAATTTAAATTATACCAATCTATTTTCCTAGAGAAATACATGACCAGTCCAAGAATAAAAAATATACCAATACTACCGATTAATAGCGCATAATCTTGAAGTTGGATAAGAGAAAAGATAAATGTATAAAGAAGCAAGAGAATTCCGCCAATAAGCAAAGCCAATTGATTTGATTTTAGGATGGCCTTGACATACCCAACGATAAGAAGAAGGGTAGATAATGCTGAAATTAAAAAAGATTTATTAAAACTTAGATGCTCTGATATCGATAAAAGTAGGGTGTAAAAAACGACCAATGCAGTACCTACTAAAATATATTGAACAGGATGAATGAATACTTTATTGAGAATTTCTACAAAGAAGAAGACTAGAAATGTAAAAGAAATAAACAAGAGCGAATATTTAATTGATCGCATTGATTTTTGATAATTATCAACAGGAATCAATAAATCAATTCCAAAAGCAGAATTGTCAATATTGTTCATGCTTCCGGTCCACATTTGAGGATAGTTCCTGTTTAAATGTAGAACGTTCCAATTTGCCGAAAAACCATTCTTATTGACGGTTCTTGTGTCAGGTAAGAAAGCTCCATTAAAACTAGGATTGTTCCAGTCTGAGGAAATTGTAACATCTGTTGTTTCACCAACCGGCGTAAAATAGAGTTTTTGACTTCCTTTTAGATCTAAATTAAGAGAGAAATCGTAGGGTATATCGTTATTTTCATCTATTTTTACTAAGGTGTTTATACTGCTATTGATGACATCATGACTGACTGTACCCGGGTTAAATAAGAACTTATCTTTATTCCAATTCAACAAAACTTGCTTTTCGATGCCTCTTAAATCGCTGATGCCTAGGGATAGTGTCGCCTTGTCAAAATGGATGTCTTTTAGTGGAATATCGAGTTTGGAAAAATCCAGATTTTTAAAGGAGCCGGAAATATTTATGGTCGAATTATAGACTACAATATCATAAATGCCTCTATGCCTTTGTTCGGGATTAATAGTGCCTTTAACCGAAAGGTATGTGGGTAGAAAGTGAATGTATTCTTTCAACTTTATGACAACATCACCGTCTTTCTTTTTTGATTGTTGTTTGACATATCTGTCATAGGGAATACTTATAAAGGGTCCGGTCAAGGTTTGTTCTTCGCCCCATTTGGAACCTACTTCATGAATAGCGCTCTTCTGTGTATTTGCTCTTTCTCGTATTAGCCCTTTAATCATGCTCGTTGGAATTAGTAAAAGAAGTACAATTACAAAAATTGCACTGATTTTAAAAAAGATGTTTGTCTTAAGATTTTTCATATATTTTGTGCCTATAATTGGTTATAATTCTTTAAGAGTTGATGCTTTTTTTCTTTGATTTTTATAAATCAGTTCTTGAATACTATTGATTATAATGGATGTATCTTTTTTTTGTCGAACTTTCGCAGATGTATGAAATTCCACTGTTATATAATGCAATGTATTCTGAATAAACACTATTTGGTTGTGGTTCATTATAGTGGTTAATGATAACTAATTTGCCGGCATCCAAAAAACTTTGTGCTCCTGCATGATCCCACCAGTCTTTGTTATCATGATACGACTCGTATAAAACACCATCAAAATCTTCTGCTTCAATCACATGATTTTTTGCCATGCATTTCAGTCCTTTGGAATGTGCATATCTACAAAGTTCTTTATAATATGCTATGCCTTCTGCTTCCGTTACATTAATTCCATATGTGTTAACAGTATCTGCATCAAAGAACCAATCCATATTATCAAATTCAACCCAATCACAACCCCAATCAGCCAATTTGTCAATTCGGGCTTTCATAATGTCGATTATACCGGTGGTTGTCTCTTTTACAAAATACTCTCCTTCCCATTCATCCCATTGCATGCTTACTAAGAATGCTTGCATTGCACCAAAATCATCTCTCCAATCTTCACCTGTTCCGATGCTTATATATCCACCTACTTCATTATTATTTGCTTTAATTAATGAAATATTTTCAGCAATTCCGTTCATAAATGGATCTACTAAAACATATGCGTCTCTTGCTTCCCGAATAATATCGTTTATGTTGTCCGGATCATAGTTTTCACTATAAGCTTGATTATATATAGGTTTTGCCTGATTATTACCGTGTGGTTTTATTTCGTCATCTTTTTTGCAAGAACCGGTAATAAAACTTAATACAAAGATAAAAATTACACTCAGCCCAAATAACTTGTTCATTCTTTATTCTTTTAATGCTAACAGGAGGCTCCGTACAAAGCATAATACCCATTAAGAATACGATATTTTACTTAAAATATTGCCTTTTAAGTGTTTTTTTTTTAAGATTTGCTAAAAAAAACTTTGCTAAAAAAAAACTTATATTCAATCTACTGATGAGGATATGTAATATATGGATTGCTATATCAAGGGGTTGTGCAATTATTGCTCTTGTTGTCGGTAGTTTTTTGTTTTTTCCTTCTAAATAAGTCTCCTATACGTTGAAAAATATTTCTTTTTTTTACGACAACTATTCCCATTAAAATTATTTCTTCCTTCAGTTCAATAATTTTAACATCAACTACTTTATTCGAATCATTTATTTCAATCTCGGTGTCTTGATATCCGATATAAGAAATTTGTAAAACAATTCGTTCATTTTTTCTTTCTCGGGAAACAGTTATTTCAAATTTTCCGTCAAAATCAGTTGCAACCCCATTGGCCGTTCCTTTTTGCAAAACATTTACGCAGGGTAATGGACCATTTTCATCTCTAACGATTCCTTTGATTCTAATCGAATCGATTTTAGCATTTTCTTTTTGGTTATGGCGCTTTTTGTTTAAGTCTATCCTGTTTTCAGTTTTAACTTTTGTTGAATCAATTTGTGCAAATGATTGTTGGGAAAATGAAAGTATTGAAGTAATGCTGACCAACAATCCAACTTTTGAAATTCCGGTATTTTTATTTGAATATAAATCTTTATTTAACTGTGATTTTCGATATTTGGCACAAACATTTTTATTATTCTCTAACCTATCTACGAGCTCACGATCTGTTAAATTAGTGAAATCATAGATTTCTTTTTTGCACACGCCACAATATCTTCCTTTTTCAGTTGGTGTCATTTCATCCCAATTTTCATTGCAAGGTTCAGGTATTTGTATGATGTATTTCATTTTTATGTTTTTGTTGTGATATTGCTATTAACGGCTTTATATGTTTTGTTGTGCGTTAGTATTTCGTTTATAAATATTCCACATTAAAAATAATAATATTCCTATATCAACTCTAATCAGTGTTATTAATAATATTAACCATTCTATTAATTTTTTTTCTTTACTATCAATGAACATAATAATCACAAATACTAAATTAATTAAATAAGTAATTAAAAATAAAATAGACTGCA
>JANTGO010000062.1 GCA_024763015.1 Flavobacteriaceae bacterium | reverse complement strand
AAAATACTCACAAATGCCTTATTGGTGTACATGGCTGCTTTAACTACTGCTCTGGAAACCGGGTTTGGCAAGAATTTCTCTTCTTTATCTCCTTGAGCCGACAAATCTATTGCCGTTTTGGCAACTTTTTTTGCCTTGCCCGAAAACCATAAGGTTAAAATCATAATTGTACCGGCAATAATTAAGAAAATAACCGGTGTTGGAACTTTTTCTCCTTCTAAAAACGACATCATAAACTCTTGTGCAGGCTGTCCGGATGCATGCCAATCGATATAAGAATTATAACCCGCGATAGGCACACCTATAAAATTGACCAAATCGTTTCCGGCAAATGCCAAAGCCAATGAAAAAGTACCTAATAAAATAATAAATTTAAGAATATTAATATTAAATAGTTTTCCCAATAAGTAGGAAATTAGCGTCCAAAAGACAAAGCTAATCAAAATGATTAAAAAAGTATTCTCGTGTATATAGCCTTTTATACCTCCATAAAATGGCGTACCTTTTAAACCTTTTAAAATAATAAAATATGTTATGGAAGCAATGGCTACACCACCAAAAATAGCTGTTGAAATAGCACGTTTCTTTACATCGTATCTAAAGGTAAAAACCAAGCGTGAAATATATTGCACAATAGCACCAACCGTAAAGGCAACCACAACGGACAGCAAAATTCCCGAAATGATTTTTAAAGCACTGGATGAATTTATATATTGTGATATCTCGCTGATATCGTGTCCTTTTTCAAGGGTTTTAAGAAAACCTATGGCTACGGAAGCGCCCAGTAAGTCAAAAACAATAGAAACAGTAGTAGAAGTAGGCATTCCCAAACTGTTAAAAATATCGAGCAACAGAATATCACCCAACATAACTGCTAAAAAAAGCACCATAATATCGTAGTAACTAAACATCGATGGGTGAAAAATACCTTTACGCGCCACCTCCATCATACCGCTGGAAAAAACCGCTCCGATAAAAATACCCAAACTAGCCGTAATCATAATCGTTCTAAAAGAAAAAATCTTAGAACCCAAAGCGGAATTTAAGAAATTTACGGCATCGTTGCTCACACCCACAACAAGGTCAATAATTGCCAATATAAGCAACATCCCAATTAAAATCAGAAACATATTCATAGTTTATTTTTTTAGCTTTTCAAAAGTAGTAAAATATTATCCTACAAAACATTAAATCACAAAATTTACATTTTATTTACATTGTTCAAATAAAAATAAATCTTTTCGGTAGGCAGCCCCATGATGTTGTAGTAAGAACCGTTAATTTTTTTAATACCAATCAAGCCAATCCATTCCTGAATACCATAGCCCCCTGCTTTGTCAAAAGGTTTGTAATGCTCGACATAATAATCTATTTCCTTCTTTTTAAGTTTTTTAAAATAAACCTCAGAAACATCGGAAAAAGTAAAAATATCATCTTTGGTTCTGAAACAAACACCCGTTAAAACTTTGTGTTTTCTATCAGACAAATTAACCAACATTTGTTTTGCTTGTGATTTATTTTTTGGTTTTTCTAACACAATCCCTTTTAAAGAAACGATCGTGTCTGCTGTGATTAGCAATTCTCCTTTTTTAAGTTTTTTATAAGCTAAAGATTTTTTTAATGCCAAAAATTCTGGAATCTCACTAGTAGGATAAGCCTCGGGGAAAGATTCGTCTGCCTCAATATGAACGGTTTTGAATTTTACGTCCATCATTTTCATTAATTCTTTTCGTCTTGGTGATTGACTGCCCAATATAATTTTAAGCTTATTTGGTTTCATTGATTATGGGTTTGTTTATTTATTATCGTATTCTTGCTATTTTTGACCTGACAAACTTAAAAAATAATCTTTAATAATCCATTAATTTAAATATTCTTTAATTTTTCTATCAGCTTAGGAAGCGCTTCACTTGCTTTTTTATCGATTATTTGCAAAGGATTGTTCGTTTGAAACACCAAAGGATTTGGGTCGATATAATAAATAGGTACTTCCGGTTTTAAATAACCAATGAGACCTGCTGCCGGATAAACCTGCATACTCGTCCCGACGATGATAAAAACATCTGCTGCAGAAACCAAATTCGCTGCATTTACAATTTCGGGAACCGCTTCGCCAAACCATACAATATGCGGACGCAATTGTGAACCGTCATCCGCCAAATCGCCTAAATGCAAATCTTTTTTCCACTCATAAATTAAATGCTCATTATGCTCGCTACGTACTTTATACAATTCGCCGTGCAGGTGTAAAACATTTTTATTTTCGGCGCGTTCGTGCAAATCATCTACGTTTTGCGTTACCACAACAACTTCATAATCATTTTGTAATTTCGTGATGGCCAAATGAGCTGCATTGGGATGCACTTGTCCTAATTGCCGGCGTCTTTGATTGTAAAATTCTAAAACCAATTCCGGATTATTTTGCCATCCTTTCGGGCTCGCCACTTCCATTATATCGTGATTTTGCCATAGCCCATTGGCATCGCGAAAAGTCGAAATACCACTCTCTTGGCTGATACCGGCACCTGTTAGTATAACAATTTTTTGTTTCTTCATCTTACGACTATTTATGACCAAAACATTTGATAATTGTTTACAAATTAAAACTTATTTTAACATTTCAAAAATGAAACGAATCTCCACAGCTTCTTTTACATCGTGCACACGTAATACTTTTGCGCCTTTTAGGACGGCAATGGTATTGGCGATTGTGGTCGCATTCAAAGCTTTATCGTGTGTTGTTTTTAAAAGTTTGTACAACATAGATTTGCGAGAAATACCCACCAAAACAGGTTTTTGTAAAGATTTGAATTCGTCTAACCTATGTAAGATTTGATAATTCTGCTCCAAGGTTTTACCAAATCCAAAACCCGGATCAATCAAAATATTGTCAAAACCCAGCGCTGTCAGTTGTTTTATTTTTACATCAAAATATTGCGTAATATCATTCACAACATCCTTGTAAACAGGATTTTGCTGCATATTTGAAGGCGTTCCCTGCATGTGCATCATCACATAAGGTACTTGTAAGCCTGTTATGGTCTCAAACATTTTTTTATCCAAATCTCCACCGGAAATATCGTTAATCATCTGAGCACCCTCGGCTATTACTTCCCGGGCAATTTCACTTCGATATGTATCAACCGAAATATACGTGTTTGGGAAATGTTTTAAAATACTTTTCAAGTTTGGAAGCAATCTTTTCCGTTCTTCTGCTATGCTGACCAAATGCGCGCCCGGTCTAGAAGAAAAAGCACCAATATCGATTATATCAGCTCCCTCATGTAACATTTTTTCTACTTGCAACAACATTTTTTTCTCTTCCAAATATTGGTTGCCGTCATAAAAAGAATCCGGTGTCAGATTCAAAATGCCCATTATTTTTAATTGCGAAAAATCCATACTATTTAGATGCTACGGTATTAACCAATTTTGAAACCTTTGGATGCTGATAATCTTCCATCATTTTATAGAGCATTTCGATATCTTCTTGAATGAGTACCATATCTCTATTTTCCTTTTTGAGAAATCCTTCTTGTACCATCAAGTCAAATTGTGCTATTAAAGGATTAAAAAATCCATTAGTATTGAGAAAAGCAATCGGTTTTTGTTCGATATGCAATTGGCCAAGCGTCAGCACTTCCATCACTTCGTCCAAGGTGCCAAATCCACCCGGCAAGGCAATATATCCATCGACCATCTTGCTGATAATCATTTTTCTATCGGACATATTTTCGGTGGTAATCATTTTGGTAATACCGGTGTGTTCAATTTCTTCTAATTTCAAAAAATCAGGAATGACCCCTATCACCTCCGCCTTGGCTTCGAGCATTGCATCTGCTATGGCACCCATCATACCAAATTTTCCACCGCCAAAGATGATACCGATATTTTTCTTTGATAAAAAAGCACCTAAGGCACGGGCTTGTTCCGCATAAATAGATTTAAATCCAATACTGGCACCACAAAAAATCGCAATTTTTTTCATATTTTTATTATTCTATTTTTTTTATTGGTAACACATGGAACCACCTTAATCATTTCTTTGTGTATAAAGGCATTTATACAAGGTGGTTTCATATTTTTATTCTTTATAGTATACTCCACACCCATCGTAAATTCATTTTATAGAATTCATTTGTTTTCTGACAGACACTATTTAAAATTTTTAGGATTAGAATAATTCTTATTTTTCTAATTCAAAAAAATATCCGAAATTTACACAAAATTTTTTAATTCAGATGCATAAAACTTCTAAACAATACGACCAAGTGGTTGCTAGGGCAAGAGAAATATTTCATAAGAAAATGAATGATTACGGTAGTGCATGGCGTATTCTACGGATGCCATCTTTAACCGATCAAATGTATATAAAAGCATCGAGAATTCGACAACTTCAAGAAGGCAGTGATCGCAAAGTAGATGAAGACGAAATACCTGAATTTTTGGGGCTCATCAATTATGCCATAATGGCTTTGATACAAATAGACAAAGGCGTTGCAGAGCAACCCGATATGGCGCTGGACGAAGCCCTGCAATTGTATGACCAAAAGATGGCAGAAGCCAAATCGCTTATGGAAGCTAAAAATCACGACTATGGTGAAGCTTGGCGCGATATGCGCATCAGTTCTATGACGGATCTTATCATTCAAAAGCTCTATCGCGTAAAACAAATAGAAGAAAACGAAGGAAAAACAAGTATTTCAGAAGGAATAGATGCCAATTATTTGGATATTGTAAATTATGCCGTTTTCTCGCTTATTTTGTTTATGGAGCAAGGAAAATTCTAATCCTAATTAACAAAAAAATATATTCATTTATTTTCACTAAATTTGTAAAAATTTAAAAAACAAAAAATTATGGCAAATAGCATAAAAGAATTTAAAAAAGAAATCAATTATGTTTATGGTGAAGTTATTGACGAAGCATCATTCAAACAACTGATCAAACCTGAAATAGAAGATGACAAAATCGATGCAATAATCGATGAAGCCGTTAGTGCTTATGAAGATTTTACCGACAAAATAAATGCCGGCAGAAAAGCTGAAAACAAAAAAGCCTATTTTAAAGAATTGGAAAAAGAATACACAAAAAATGTTGATGCATTGATTGAAAAAATTAATGCGCTTTAATATTTATTAGGATTTCCGAAAAATATTAAAAACAGTTGAGTTTCATTCCAAAAGGAAAATTAGAGAAAGTTTTTTTTATAAATTTGTTTGAAAAATTAAAAAATGAACATTCAATCAACAAAATTAGAATTATTAAAAATCATATTGGAAAATGAGAATTCTGAATTTATCCAACGTGTATTTGATTTTGTAAAAAGAGAAAAAAAAGACTTTTGGGATGAATTAAGTTTGTCAGAACAAAAAGAAATTGAAAAAGGAATTGAAGATCTCGATAATGGCAAGAGGACTTCCTACGAAACTTTTTTAAAGAAAATTTCATAACAAATGAAAATTTTCTTATCAGAACTTGCCGAAACGAAACTTATAAAGCTATCTGATTATCTATTAGAAAATTGGAATTTAAAAACAAGAGATAAGTTTTTTGCAAAACTAACTGAAAAGATCAAACAAATATCTCGACAACCAAATAGTTGCCCAAAATCAGCCAAGTTTAACAACCTTTATAAATGTGTTGTAACCAAGCAAACCACATTTTATTATCGAGTAAAGACAGAGAATAAAGAAATAGAAATCATCACAATTTTTGATACAAGACAAGATCCTAAAAAATTAGAAGAAGATATTGATCAATAAAAAAAAGAGACCAATTTTTATGGTCTCTTTTCTGTTATTAAAAAATGATTTTATCTTATTTTCCCATAAGCATTTTATCAATGGCTTTGGTGGCAGCATATCCATCGGCAATGGCAGAAATAGCATCAGAATTACCAAATTTAACGGCATCACCACCGGCAAATAGTTTAGGAATACTGGTTAATCTATCCTCATTTACTTTGATTTTGTCTTTAACCATTTCTAACTTATCTGCAATTTCTTTTGGCAACAATTCGTAATTGGCTTTTTGTCCGATAGCTGCAATAATGGCATCACACTCAATAATGGTTTCACTGCCTTCAATAGCAACCGGACGTGGTCTTCCACCACCTTCCGACACCATCTCGGCTTTGAGATATTCCATTCCTTTTACATGTCCTTTTTCATCTTTAATCACTCTGGTTGGTATGGTTTGAGGCATAATGTGGATGTGTTCTTGTTCTGCACCTTCAATTTCTTCGGGGTCAGCAGGCATGTCTTGAATACGACGGCGATAAGATTGGAATACATCAGCGCCAAAACGTTTTGATACACGGGAACAATCAATAGATACATCACCACCCCCTACAACAACCACTCTTTTGCCTATATCGGGGGTTTCTCCTGCATTGGCTTTGCCTAAAAACTCAACAGCCGACCATACACCTTCGGCATCTTCATCTTGAATACCCAAACTCCAAGCGTCTTGCAAGCCAATTCCCATAAATACGGCATCGCTGTTATCATAAATTTCATTAAAGCTGATATCTTTTCCAACTTTTGTATTGAAATGGATTTTTACACCCATTTTTTTCATATAATCCACTTGTTTTTGAATGCTGTCATAAGGCAAACGGTATTTTGGAATACCATACATTATCATTCCACCGGGATCTTTTTGCGCTTCGTAAATAGTGATATCATAACCTTTTAGCGCCAAATAATAACCGGCTGTTAATCCGGCAGGACCGGCACCTATAATACCTACTTTGTATTGGTTTGGCTCACGAACTTCGGGTTTTACAATCTCTGCAATCATTTCTGCATTCTCTGCTCTAGTTGTCGCGTAACCTTTTAGCCAACGAATAGCCACCGCTTCACCACGCACTTGCAAGGCACAAACATCTTCACAACGTCTTGTACAAACTTTACCACACATTTCGGGTAAATCATTGTTGTCATAGATAATTTTAATAGCTGCTTCGTCATCAGCATTGGCTATTGCATTGATATATTCGGGTATGTGCATATGTACCGGACAATTTTCGGTACACAATCCACAACTGATACAACGATTTGCTTCAATACGGGCTTCTTCCTCATTGTAGCCCAAAAATACTTCGGCAAAGGATTTGACGCGTTCTTCCGGATCTAATTCTCGCATAGGTACACGGTCAAACAAGTTAAGCGATGTGTCCATATCAGCCGTAAAACTCAATTTATCAACTGCTTCGGGATTATCCTTTCCAGGGGTCATTAAGAAATCATAAGGATCCGGTGTAACTTTCATAAATTCGGAAGTCATATTCAATGAACCAGAAGGACAAACATCGACACAAAGTGCACAATAACAGCATCTTCCGTAATCTATCCTTGGACGCAATCCACTATCACCGGGTTCTCCTGCAATTTCTGCCAGACTAATCATATCAATGGCGTCATTCATACAAATAGTTTCACAGTTACCACAACCGATACACAAGTCTAAATCGTTATGGTGAAAACCTCTATATATTTTGGAAATATTCTTTTGCTCATCAGGAAAATTAATGGTATGCGGTTCCTTACCCATTTGTTTTAGGGCTGTTAAGGGCGTCAATATACCTTTTAAATTTAGTATGCTCATTTTTTTATTGTTAAATCGTTTAACTATTTAATCTAAATTATATTCAACTAATCGTTAGCGTTCCATTTCGGGCGGACAAACACCCAAAGAATTCAATATGAACGAAACATCTGCAATATTTTCACCGGGTAATATTTTTTCTAAAACTGAAATACCGTGTGCATAAGCAGCGCCTCTCAAATGTGCTCTTCGAGGTTTGTTGCTACCATCACTTACCAAATAAAAACCTATTTCACCGCGAACACTTTCTGTTTTTGCCCAAGCATTTCCGGCAGGAACTGTCCATTTCATCGGATTGGGAATACGGTTGTAATAACTACCGCCCGGCATATTGTCAAGCGCTTGTCTAATAATATTAATTGACTGTTTTATTTCATCCCTTCTTACCAAAGCTCTTGCCCATACGTCACCCCCTTCGTAGGTAGGAACTTCAAAATCTATTTTGTCATAAGCGGCATAAGGTTCGTCTATTCGAACATCGTGTTTAATACCGGTACCACGCAATGGAGGTCCTACAACGCCCCATTCCAATGCTTTGTCTTTCGGAATAATACCAACACCTTGTGCTCTCTTTTGAAAAATGGCATTGTCAAACAAGAGTTTGTTATAATCATCGAGACGTTTTTCCAGATAATCCATCGTTCTGTATGCTTTGTCCACCCAGCCTTCGGGCAAATCTCTACGCACACCACCCGGCCACATAAACATATGATAGATACGCGCACCGGTCAAGTCTTCAAATAAATCAAGAATATAATTTCGATCTCCTACACTCCATTGTCCCAAAGTATATAAACCACCTGATCCGGATTGACCGCCATACCAAAGCAAAAATGATTGAATACGAGCCAATTCTGCCACAATTGTTCTGATATAGTCAGCACGTTCGGGCACGGCCCTTCCTTCGAGTTTTTCTACGGCAAGTGCATAAGACAATTCGATAGGATCAGGCTCAGGAACACAAAAACGGCACAAAATAGTGAAGGATTGTAACCAATTTCGTCTTTCGATCAATTTTTCAAAAGCACGATGCAAATATCCTAAATGCGTTTCTGCACTAACAACGGTATCACCACTAACTTTGAGTTTGATCATCATATTACCGGTAATCCCGGGGTGCTGTGGCCCTAAATATAACGTAGTTTCTTTTTCTCTTGTCATTTCTTTTCTTTTTAATAAATACCGAAAACCTGTTTGGTGTTAATCTCTTGAATATTTTTTTGCAAAATCAGGAATTTCTTCTCCGGTTCTTTTGATGATTTTTTCTCGTACATCTTCTGCATTTTCTCTACCCGGCCTTGTTGCATAGGTTTCTTCAGCATATTTTTTGGTGTCAAAATCCCTACGCATCGGTGGCATTTCTGTCCAACCTTCTAGGATAAATTCTCTTTCGGCAACCAATCCCGGAAATTCTATACCATACATTTCTCTAAATTCTCTTTCGTAGGTATTGGCTTGGTCCCAAATCGTATCGATATTCTCCATTTCAGGTTTATTTCTGTCGATTTTGGTATGTAATAAAACCGTTTTTTTAGTATTGGGGTTCCAAACGATATACACCAATTCAAAAACCTCATCTTCAATCCAATCTACACAAGACATATGGTCAAGATGTATAAAACCATGTTGATTTTTCAGGTAAAGTAAAATACTTGAAACCAGCTCTTTTTTTGCTTCAACTTCTATTTGAAAATCATTTTTGATTTTGGCATCAATTTCAAATACTTCTTTTAAATTATGTATTAAGTCCATTTAAATATGGTTTAATTATATTATTGATTTACGAAACTCTAATAGGAATTACCAGTTATATTCATCCGGGAAATCCCAATTTTTAATAATTTTTTGTTGGTTGGTACGATACCAATCCAAATTATCTCTATAGCACTCGCCATTACCAGCATTGCCGTTTTGAATTAATTCTTGCAATTTGATAAAACCCTTAATAACACTCTCGGGTCGTGGCATACATCCAGCGATATAAACATCTACCGGAAGATATCGATCCAAAGCTTTAATAGTGTTGTAGCTATCGAAATACATACCACCGTTAATGGTACACGAGCCAAAAGCAATGACATATTTGGGGTCTTGCATTTGCTCATACACCCTAATAACACGTTTTAATGTTTTGGTTGACAAATAACCGGTGATCAAAAGCACATCAGCTTGTCTGGGCGTAGCAGCACCTCTAATACCAAAACGTTCGGCATCATATCTTGAGGTCATCGTTGCCGGAATTTCAATAGCACCACAACCTGTTCCATAAGCCAATACAAATAAGGAATGTTTTCGAGCAAAATTTAAGATATACTCTACCATTTTTTGCGTTTCCTTGTCATTTACCCTGCCGGCAGCAGTACATCTAGGACTGAAATCAATTTGTGCTTTTTTGATTTCCTCTTCCGATGGTATTCCAATAGTATTTATTTTATTACTCATTATTTCTAATTTATTTGTTTATCATTAAATGAAAATATGCAATTATTATTTATAAAAAAACTGACCACAAAATAGCTATTACACCAAATGCAGTAGGCCATTTCCAAAAGAAACGAATCGCTTGTTCTGTTCTAAATCTGGGGGAAACCAATCCAATAAATACCGGAATCATATAAACGATAAAAGTTTTAACAACCAATTCGACCAAGCCGGCAACAACACCCCAAAATCCGGAGCCAAAATTACCTGCACCGCCAAAAAATATATCCACCATCAAAACCAATTTGATAAAAGCAAAGATAGATCCGCTTGTCATCATCGTTCCTAAATATTTTCCGCCAAATTCTGATATAGGCCCTGAAGCCAATTCTGCAGGTGCACCTACAATATCAAAGGGAGAATATCTAAACATTCCTAAATAAGAAAGAATAGCAGCTAAAAATGCAAATGGGTTGGCAAAAATAATCCACTGTCCGGTTTCATGTTGGTACGCCATTAAATCTTGGATGGAAGTAGTATGGAATTGAATCATTAAAGAAACCAAGGCTAAAACAAAGGGAATTTCATAACCCACCATTTGCGCCAATCCTCTACTTACCCCAATGGCAGAATTCGGGTTTCCGGATTGTCCGGCACCAAGTGCCATACCCAAAGAACCAAACACCATCATATATAGTAAGAAGATTAAATCTCCTTTAAAAGTCAAATTACGAAACCAAAGACCATCGTGCAAAACAGGTATAAACATCAAAACCGTCAAAGACGCAATAATTGCCAATACAGGAGCAATATGTCCCATAAAACCATGTGCAATATTGGTTCTCTTTCCTTGTAATTTCACTAGGTCAATAAAATTCTGATAAACAGGTGGTCCTACCCTATTTTGTGTTCTTGCCGTTATCTTTCTATTGAGCCCACCATAAAACATCCCTACAACAAAAGCCAATATCGTTGTTAACAATGCGCCTAATATTTTAAATCCAATTCCTTCCATTTTCTATTATTTATGATTGCAAAAGCCTAGTTAAAAATATAATTTTTAAAAATTAATAGTAATGCCAAATATGCGATGACGTAAATAGCGTATGTTTGTCCGTTTCCTGTATAAACTTTTCTGAAAAAATTAAAGAAAGCTTCGAGAGCATTCCCCATATCACTCCAAATTTTATCCATATCAAACTTATACAAAGGTGCAGCGGCTCTTTCAAAAGGTTTGAAAAAATTCTGTTGAAAAGTCCAATTTTCGCCTTCTTGCCACAATTCACCGGAAGATGAGATATCTTTGGTACCCACCCTTCTCGTATTTTTTCTGCCTTTTAAGGTTAAAAATAAAAAAGCAAGTACAAAAATAACGGTAATAAAAATACCTATCAAACTCAAATCTGTTGTGTTTCCCCATATATTGGACAAGGCAGTCATTTGCCAATTGGTATTGGTAAAACCTAACACATTCATTGCTTTGGCAGCGGGATTAAATACCAATCCGGGCATTACACCGGTGATAATGGAGATACCGGCCAAAACAAGCATCGGAATCAACATCGTAACAGGTGCTTCCTTGACATTTTTTGTTTCCTCTTCCTCTTGCCCTAAGAATAAGCCAAACAAAAATCTGTAACTGTACAAAAATGCAGCCGTAGAAGAAAAGAATATGACAATTACCAAAAAGTAATTGTTACTCTCCGTAATCAAAGATTCATAAATAAGCCATTTGCCTACAAATCCCCCAAGCGGTGGTACACCGGCAAGTGCAATTATAGAAACCAAAGCCACAAGAAATGTCCAAGGCATCTTTCTAATCAAACCGGATACTTTGGTCATATCTGTGGTTCCTGCTTGTTTTTCAACGGCTCCGGCAACCATAAACAAAGCACCTTTAAAAGCCGCGTGCAATACAGCCAAATATAAGGCAGCCATCACACCCAACTTTGTTCCGGTAGAAAGTCCGACGACTATATAGCCCAATTGGGCGATAGATGAATATGCCAATAATCTTTTGGCATC
>JANTGO010000061.1 GCA_024763015.1 Flavobacteriaceae bacterium | reverse complement strand
TCTGCTGACCGCTAACGTACGTATATCACGAATTCGTGTTATTTTACATATATACGTACTATTTTAGTTTATTAATTTTTTACAAATATCTAAATAATTTATGAAAAATCAAAATCATCTAATGGATTTTTTATCTTTTCCATGCCAACCTGTGTAATATGCGTGTAAATTTCTGTCGTTTTACTATTGTTATGTCCTAAAATATGTTGGATGTATCTTAGATCTGTTCCTTTTTCTAACAGATGTGTAGCAAAGCTGTGGCGTAATGTATGAGGCGTAACCGTTTTTGTTATGCCTGCTTCATTTGCATATTTTTTTATAAACTTTTGAACGCTAGTTGCTGAATATTTTCCCCCATTTATTCCTTCAAATAAATATTCTTCAGGCTTAATCTTTTGAATATAGATATCAAGCATTTTTTTTGCCATATTTGCTAGCGGTACATACCTGTCTTTTTTGCCCTTTGCCGAAACAATGTGTATTCTATTTGAATCATAATCAATATGATTGAGCTTTATATTTAACAACTCACTTATTCTTAAACCACAACTGTAAATTATGGTCAAAATCGCTTTATGTTTTAAGTTTTTACTGGTTTTCAGCAATAAAATAGTCTCTTTTTCCGAAAGCACAGTTGGTAAATACCTGCCTTTACGTGGTCTTTCAATATAATATGTTTGTCTATTGCCACCCAAAACTCTTTCATAGTAAAATTTTATAGCGTTGATGGCTTGATTTTGAGTAGATTCACTCACCTCTCTAACTTGTATTAAATAACGTAAATAACTGTTTATTTGTTCATTCGTAATTTCTTGAGGTTTGTAAGCGTGATAGTACGAAAAAAATTGTTGCAACATATTGGTGTATATTCTAATGGTAGACGGACTATAACGCATTTCAATCAATTTGTACCTTACTTCTTTAGGACATTCTCTGACATGTAAGCTTGGTGGTTTTTGTAATTTTTTGGCTCTTTTTTCACGTAAATCTCTAACTTCAATTAAGATGTTTTGCTTTTTTGCAAAATATTTCATTTTTTCAAGATTTTTATCTGTAAATGGAATGGTCCATTGTTTATATTCGGGACTATACCTATGTAAACTAAGAGATTTGATATATTTTAGACCTTCTTTTGACGGATAAAAAGAAATGCGGAGTTTGTTACCCTTTAAGATTAAAATGGTGCTTTTTTCTTTGGCTTGGTTTTTTATGAATGTTTTTTCTTTTGACCTTTCGGTTTTGCCGGAATGCCGGTCGTTTTGATTTGGCTCACTTTCTTTTGATACTTCATTCTTCTCTATATGAAGAATAGATTTGATAATGACCTGATTTTCTTTAGTGTTTGGAATCAACCATTTTTTATGTGTTTTTGACCACCTTCTTCCTTTGATAGCTTTAATTTTGACCAATCTTTTATCAAGAATATCAGTTTCGATGGCGATCCACTGTTTTTGACGATGATTTATTACTGTAATTTTCATGTGTTTATAATTCTATTATTTTTTATTGCTAACACATAGAACCACCATAATCATTTCCTTGAGTGTAAAGAGAATTATACATGGTGGTTTCATAATAGTTCGGTATATTCCACTAATATGGGCGAATATACGGAATAAAAATAATAATTACATTTAGATTTTTAGAATATATAGTCTGTTTATAAAATATTTTTTTCAGTTTTATAGCCATAGATAAAGTTATATCTATAAGCAAAAATGGGTGCATTTGTATCGGGCACTCATAAACCCATTATTTTTCACTATTTTTGTGGCAAACAATTAAAAAATAAAACATGATTAAATTTTTACACACCTATTGGGCAGTTGTTGTCCTTTTGATGTTTGTGATTACTCTCTTTACGTTTTTTAGGGCATTTATGACCAAAAAAGTATTTTCTTATCAAAAAGATTTTAGGATTGCTACTTTTATGCTCATCGTATTTTATATTCAGATAGTTTTGGGCTTGATAAACTATTTTACTTCTACATATTTCGCAGGTTTGCAAGAAGGAAAATTTGGCGCTTATATGAAAGTGGCACATGATCGGCAAATGGTCATGGAGCATCCCGTGATGATGCTATTGGCTTTATTGCTAATGCATTACGGCTACAATCGAATGAAAAAAGGCATGAGTTCCCCCAAAAAATATATGTCCATTCTAATTTTTTACGGAATTGCCTTTGTCATGGTATTGATCAGAATTCCTTGGAAAACTTGGCTATAATTTTTATAAACGCTTATGTTTTTATCCGTCGTTATTTGTACTTATAACCGCGATGCGCATATAGAACGCGCCTTGCAGAGTTTGGTTGCCCAAGATTTTGATAAAAAAGATTTTGAAATCTTGGTAATCGATAACAATTCTACCGATAAAACTCCCGAAATTATTAAAAATTTCAAGGACAAACATCCCGATTATAATATTGTTTTGGCTAAAGAAACCCGTCAAGGATTGTCTTTTGCCAGAAACAAGGGTATTGCATTGGCACAAGGGACTTATGTTTCATTTATCGATGACGACGGTATTGCCAAGTCCGATTATATTAGTCAAATAAATAAATATGTAACGGAATATCCTGACACCTTTGCCTTTGGCGGAAAAGTTTTGCCAACCTATGAGACCCAAAAAGAACCGGAATGGATGAGCCGTTATATAGAACGGATAATTTCGGTGGTCGATTTGGGCGATACGGTAAAAAAACTCACCAAAACCTATCCGGTGGGTTGCAATATGATTTTTAAGAAGTCGCTCTTTGAACGGATTGGGGGCTTCAATACCGATTTAAAACTGCGTTCGGACGATAAGTATATTTTTTATAAAATCTGGTCAGAAAATTATGAGGTTTTATACTTGCCAAAAGTTGTGGTTTGGCATTTCATAGATGCTTTTAGAACCACGACCGAATATGTCAAAAAGGTTAGCAAACTCAATGGCGAAGCAGAATATATTCGTATCAAATCTACCGGTATCAATTGTCCTTGGGCTATGATTTACCGTTTGTTTGATTACCTGTTTAAGTTGTCTGCCAGTCTCATTCTTTGGATGTTTTTTGCCTTAAAAGGACAATCTGTCAAAGGTAAAACTTTGTTTGTGTCTTTGTGGTATCAATTTGCTGGATTTATGTCGAAACCTAAATTTTAATAAACAAAAACACTAATCATGCGCTTTTTACTTCATATACAATCATTTTTACAAGCATTTTTTGCTTCGTGTATGAGTTTGGTAAAAGTGCTGGTAATGAGTCGTCCTGTAAAAAAAATGCCACAGGCGTTGCATACAGATTTAGTTATTTTGGGCAACGGGCCTTCTTTGTCGAATTTTTTAAGTCAAAATCTGGATTTTTTAGAAAACAAAAGCATTTTGGCTGTCAATCACTTTGTCAATACAGATACTTTTAGTCAAGTAAAACCGGATTATTATCTCATAAATGTGCCGGAGTTTTGGACGGATGCAGTCGATGATGATGTACGCCAAAGAAAGGAACAAGTGCTTGAGGATTTGGTTCAAAAAGCGGATTGGGATATGCACTTGCTTTTAGGGATGGGCGCTAAAAAATCGGAAGTGTGGCGTGGGCTGTCTCAAAAAAACAAACATCTCAAAATACATTATTTCAACACGACGCCTATCGATGGCTTTGTGTCGTTTAAACATTTTTGCTATCGAAAACAATGCGGAATGCCTCGTCCGCATAATGTGTTGATTCCTTCTTTGATGTTGGCAATCAATATGAAGTTTAAAAATGTTTTTATCACCGGTGCCGATCACAATTGGATGAAGGATTTGTACGTTGCCGAAGACAACACGGTTTTTTTGACCCAAAAACATTTTTACGATGCGCAAACCGCTACGCCTGATGTGATGAAAAATATGGGAAAAGGTCAGCGAAAAATGCACGAAATTCTTATCAAATTTGTACACGCCTTCAAAGGATATTTTTATATTGATGCTTATGCAAGAGCACAGAATATCAAGATTATAAATATCACGCCCGGTTCTTTTATAGACGCTTTTAGACGACAAAAACTGTAAAATTCATGCAAAAACTCAACAAAAAATTATACCAACTCCCTAATGTAGAACTGCTTGCCAAGCAAGTGGTCGAAGGGACTTTGGTAGGCTTGCACAAAAGTCCTTTTCATGGATATTCGGCAGAATTTTTAGAACATAAAATCTATGTGCCCGGTGAAAGCACCAAATTTGTCGATTGGAAACTCTTTGGCAAAACCGATAAGCTTTACACCAAAAAATTTGAAGACGAAACCAATTTGCGCGCGCATTTTATCCTGGACAATTCTTCGTCTATGCATTATCCAGAGGTCAAGAGTTTTGATTTGAATGCGCTTAATAAAATTCAGTTTTCTGTTTTGGCGATAGCCGGGTTAATGGAAATTCTCAAAAAGCAGCGCGATGCTTTGGGTTTAAGTATTTACTCCGATACATATGAGTTTTACGCCAAAGAAAAAAATAACCCGAAACACCACCGCTTGTTGTTGCATCAACTCGAAGGTGTTTTGAACGAAAAAACACCTCAAAAGACAACGGAAACTTATAAGTACTTACACGAAATTGCAAAAAACATGCATCGGCGCAGCTTGATTGTATTGTTTACCGATATGTGGGAAGCACGTCATCAAAAAGAAGCATTATTTGAAGCCCTTCGGCATTTAAAATACAACAAGCATCAAGTATTGTTGTTTCATGTCTTTGATTCGGCTACCGAATATCGTTTTGATTTTAAGAATACGGCCACACAATTTGTCGATGTGGAGAATGGCTCTAAGCTAAATATTTACCCGGAACAAGTAAAACAGGAATACCAAAAAGCCGTAGCTGCATATTTTGCTAAGATTAAGGAGACTTGCTATCGCTATAAAATCGATTACATTCCTTCGGATGTCCAGCTTGGTTTTAAACCGATTTTGGTGCCATTTTTACTAAGAAAATAATTGTTATTTTTGCTATAAGTAATTAGTTATGAAACAAATAGTATTTTTCATCTTATGGTTTGCTTTTTTTTCTTGCAATCATAAATCAGATAGCATAGTTGAGTTGCAAAACCGAATAGATCGTTTGGAGAATAAGCATCCAGACACATATATACCCGGTTTTGGTGAATTGATGAGCCATGTTCAATCACATCATGCTAAGCTTTGGTTTGCCGGTTCAAATGAGAATTGGAAGCTTGCCAAATTTGAAGTGAAAGAGTTGAAAGAAATTAGCGCTGACATACTGAAATATCAAAAAGATAGAAAAGAAAGTCATTTGATTAAAATGATTTATCCGGCTTTGGATAGTGTTGATTTAGCGATAGATCAAAGAGAAGTTGGTTTGTTTAAAAGCAATTATACCAAGCTAACAAATGCTTGTAATACTTGCCATATTAATACAAAGTTTAAGTATATTACCATACGAGTTCCTAAAAAAAATTCTTTTGAGAATCAGCGTTTTAATGTAACAAAATAGAATTGCTTGTTGGTTTTTTTATTATTTTTTTCAAAAAGAATATATATCTGCAACAAAATTTTATAATTGTTTGATTTATAGAAAAATAATTTATATTTTTGCAATAACAACAATAATTCTTATTATGAAAAAGATAGTTATCACGCTTGTGTTATTTACGGTAATGCAATCTTATGGGCAGTTTGGCTTTAAGAAATGGTATTTTTCTGTCGGTGCAACCGGAAAATACTTAACGGCAGAAAAATATACCGGCTATGATTTTAATCTAACATTTATTCCAAGGTATAATATAGTCGAAATTAATAATGAATCGACTTTATCTGTTGAGGTGAGACCTCAGATAGGGATAGGCACGCGCGACTGGTATCGCTATGGCGAGTTTGACACAACCTTTCCTACACGAATGAGTTATGGTATTCCACTGCTCATTAACTATAATTGGGGTTTGAAATCCGAAGAAAATTCTATGTTTATCACCGGATTTTACATTGGAGGCGGATATGGTATTTCCAATGTTGTATCGTCCAAAGCTCCCTTTTATGATCCTATTCACGGTATTGTCATCGATGCAGGAATGCGTATGGATGGCAGTCCGGTTTCTCATATTGGGGCAACCTATACCATTGGCTTAGATGGCAAAAGCAAGGTTTACAGTTTTGCTTTCTTTTATGATTTTTAATAGAATAAATTTCTATTTTTCATCATACCACGAAGCATACTTAATATAGCTATCGGCAATTCTTTTGATTTCACCTTCGACCAATTCAGGACTGATATCTTTAATCTTTTCAGCAGGAATGCCTGCATATACGCTACCGGATTTTACAATAGTTCCTTTAGTAACAACGGAGCCGGCTGCAATAATAGAATTCGATTCTATCACGGCATGATCCAGAATAACGGCATTCATCCCGATTAAGACATTGTCATGAATATGGCATCCGTGAACGGTTGCATTGTGTGCAATGGATACGTTATTACCAATATTGGTAGCAGCTTTTTTATAAGTGCCGTGAATAACGACGCCGTCTTGTACGTTTACTTTGCTTCCCATTTTTATGTAATTGACATCGCCGCGTAGTACGGCACCAAACCAAATACTGCATTGATCACCGGTAACGACATCACCTATGATAGCGGCGTTATCTGCCAAAAAACAATTCTTACCAAATGATGGGCTCTTTCCTTTTATTTTTTTTATGATGGCCATACTGCTTGTATTTATTGATAGGAGAAGAAATCTTCTAAAGCTTTTTCCCAATTTCTGATTTTAATTTCAAAGTTTTTTTCGGCCTTATTTTTTGACAATACAGAATAGGCGGGACGGCAGGCAACATCTTTGTATTCAACATCTTTGATAGGCGCAATTTTATTCTCAATACGGGCTAATTCCAAGACTTTTTTACCAAAATCATACCACGAAGCTTTCCCTTTATTGCTAAAATGATACAATCCGTATAAGCTGTTGTCTTTTTCGGCTTTTTTGATAGCAGTAAAAATAAAATTGATCAAATCTTTGGCATAAGTAGGTACACCGATTTGATTTTCGATTACTTTTATTTTTGCTTTTTGCCGTGCCAGTTGCAGCATGGTTTTTACAAAGTTTTTGTTGTAATCAGAATAGAGCCACGAAGTTCTGATGATAAAATATTTATCTAAATATTGCTGAATAATTTCTTCGCCCATTAATTTGGTTTTGCCGTAAAAGTTAATGGGATTGGTGGCATCATCTTCTGAGTAAGGTGCTTTTTTAGTTCCGTCAAATACATAATCTGTTGAGATGTGCACTAATACAAAATCGTGTTTTTTGGCTGCTTTTGCCAGATTGGCAACGCCATTTACATTGATTCTGAAACTTTTTACGTGTTCTTTCTCCGCTTGGGTAACATTGGTATAAGCAGCAAAATTGAAGCAATAATCATAGTTTTTTTGTTTAAAAAAAGCTTTAACTTCTTTGGCATCGGATATGTCTAACATATACCTTGATTGATAGTCAAATTCATATCCTTTGATATTTAACATTCTCAATGTTTTTCCGAGTTGACTTCCTGCACCGGTAACCAAGACTTTTTTCTTTTTCATTAGATTTTTTTCTTTTTTAACCAAGATATACTTGGTGTTAAATTTATAATTCGTGTAAAATTTCTTTTAAAAAGGGCAATTTGGTGTCTTTGTCAGACAGCTTTAGCTTTGAAAGGTCAAACTGCCAATCTATTTGTAAATCGGGGTCGTTGTACCTGATACCTGCTTCACTGTTTTTGTCGTAATAATTGTCTATTTTATAGCAAAACAAGGTATTGTCTTCCAGGCATAAGTAGCCATGCGCAAATCCTTTGGGAACAAATAATTGCAAATGATTCTCTGCACTTAAGACAATAGAAAAGTATTGTCCGAAGCTGGGCGAATTTTTGCGTAAGTCTACAACGATGTCCAAAACGCTTCCTTGTAAAATACTTACTAATTTTGATTGAGCAGCTTTTCCTTTTTGAAAGTGTAACCCGCGCAATACGCCTTTTGAAGATTTGGATATATTGTCTTGAATAAAGTTGATATCCAAACCGGTTTTTTGTGCAAATGCTCTACGATTGTAAAACTCATAAAAAAAACCCCTTCCATCCGGAAAAATATCCGGGGAGATTACAAAACTATCTTTTAAATTGGTGGGCGTTATCTTCATTTACGATTTAATCTTTTTCTTTTGATAAGCATTCAAATATTTATTAAAATCAATCAATAACAATATGATAAATAAGCCTATAATCCCGATTAACGGATATTTTACATACAAGTTGTTGGTCAAACCGGCTTTTTTATCACCAATAACAGGGAAAACATTTTTAAACTGTAATATATGGCCGAAACGGTTTATCTTCCGTGCGTTACTTTCCAATAATCTAGCCAAGTATTCTCTAGAGTAAAAAAGATTGTAGGGCGATTCAAAGCCTTTTTGTTTATCGCTTAAAGAGATGCTTGTGCCTCCCGAAGGATTTTTAGCCATTTCTAACATCACTTTGTCATATACTTTTCGCATTGAATCTATTTCTTTAAAAGAGTATAGGATTTTTTCTTTTTGGAGATTAAGGGCGAGCATATAAGTGTCTTTTTTGTTTTGCAATGATTGGTTGTTGTCCAAAATTTTGGCAAAACTTTTGTTGAGTTTACTAAAAACCAAAGGGTCATCAGCAATTACTTTGAGCGTCCAGTAGTTGTATAAATCCTCATTGTCAATAACTTCCCTTTTATACCCTTTAAATCTGATACTTTTATAAACGGTGGTATCCATTCCCTTGAGGTAGTCATCATAATTTTGAAGCAGATATACATCATTTATGTTGGCTTTGATATCAAATTGGACCAGTTTTTTGGCGCTTGTGGTATCTATCAGTAATTGCTTGGCTAAGGCACTGTATTTTTTTTGCTTAATTAAATTGTTAAACAAAAAGATTTTTTCTTTTAAAGGAATCTGTGCATCGTAATTGGTTTGAACCGTAACTTCTGCATGGTATAAATCTTTTTTTCCGCTTGGCGAAAAGAAAGCAGCGATTAATCCCAATAAGATTACAGCGCCAAAGTACAAATAATACTTTTTTATATAGAGAAGCAGTTCTATAAACCAGTAGAAAATTTGTTTAAAAAGATTTTTAATGGCTCTAAAAAAGTTTTTAAACATTGCTCCAACAGCATTAAAAAACTGAATAATATCTATTTCTTCCGGATTGTAATCTTGCTTGTTCATAAGTTTGTTATTTTAAAATCTGATCCAATATTTTTTTTGTGATGATGTAAGTAGGGCGCACGCCTTTTTCGCCTAGCGGTCCTGATGCCAAAGTGCTACCTGTTTCCAAAGGGTTATCCGATGCGTAATAGGCATATCTGACCACGACATCAGGCCTGATATTTCCCCTTATTTTTGAAGCCGATTGAATAGCTTTTTGATAGTGTGCTCCTTCCATTTCCAAACCGATGGCTTGCCAAGTGGAATTTTTGAAAAATGCCAATATATCTTTGTTTTGCAAGGATGTCCCCAGCACGCTTACCATCGTGCCTTCATATACGTCAATGTCCTCGTCTTTAAAATCTTCTTGGCACAAGTCGTTGTCAAACGGATAATTGTCAGCCGTTCCTTCAAACATGTGCACATTGGGAATCATGATATCTCCTTTTTTTCCGACCAAAATACCAGCTTTACCCATTATAGAAATGGACTTGACATCCAAATGTTGCTTGATATTGTTTTCTTCATAAGGTTTTAGCAATTCATCCATTACCTCAAAAGCTTGTTCGCCAAAAGCATAATCCATCACGATAAGAACCGGTTTATCAGTGTTTTTTGACATATCAAACGAAGTTGCTTCCGATTTTATTTTGGCCGTATCAAAAATTTGAACATCGATATTGGCACCGGAAGTGTCTTTGAGTAGATACATGCCGTTTTTTGTAGCTTGTTGATAAACTTTGTCTCTTAATTTTTGGTTTTTTTCTTGGCTCAATTCTTTATAAATCGACATATCTTGCTTGTCACCTTTAAGTGCTTTTTTGGCAAATAAAATATTCATAACGGAGTGCATATTGGCACTTATGATATGAATGGGACGGTTTAGCAATTTTTTTTCTTTCAAAGTGTTTTTGATACGAGTTGCCCAAATTTCACCATACACATGATGCCCCAATCGCTCTCGTAAACGCGGACTGAATTTGACGGCTCTTTTTTGGTTAAGAAAGGCTTCGTCAATGGCTAATTGTCCAAGCCAATAAATAATATGAAAAAATCTATTGGGATTTTTTTTCTCAGAAAAAGTTTTGTAAACGGCTTTGGTTTCTGCAAAAGTACGTCCCAACAGCGTCGATAAATAAGCAATGATTATTTCGGTTTCTTTTGCATCGAGTTTTTTGTTCATTAAGACGACCTGTTCCAAATTTTTCCATTCTCTCCCTACTTCTCCTTTGTCGTTAATGACGGCTTTTTCCCTGATTTTATGCGATTCGATAAATAAAAAAGTTAAATGTGTAAGGATATCATAAACATCTGAACGACCGCGTGTTAGCTCTATATTCATCTGTTCTTTGTCAATTCGGTAACAGTTTCTTCTACGTTTGGGCGGAACAATTGCTTTAAATTGCGATTCGCTATAACCTTCGTCATCGGTAAGGTAAATAACACGACACTCTTCAATGCCTTCGGGTAGTCTGTCTAATACGTATTTTAATCCGTTTAACTCACTTTTGTTTGAGGCAACCGATCCGTATATTTCAGGGCGAAGTACTAGCAGCCCTTGCATTAATGTGTTTCCGGATACACCATAAGGTTTGTAAAATCCACGATTTAACAAATGACGCATTGTAATGTACAATCGTTCGATTGCATTGGAGGATTCTCTGGCACGGGTTCGTTTTTTTATATCCGATTTGGTCATATTAGGCACATCTTTAACTGCAAATATAATGAATTAGTTTGAAGTCTAATAATCGTAATAACAAATCGCGTTAGCAGAAGAAATTAAAAATTAAATTTATAAAATTATGCTATTTTTGGGCTAATTTTAATTCCCATTGCCAGGCATCTCGCAAGGCGTCTTCCATGCTTAATTGTGCTTTCCAGCCCAATTCTTTTTCGGCAAAACTGGTATCTGCCCATACGGCTACAACATCTCCTTCGCGTCTATCGACTATTTTGTAGTTTAGTTTTAGATTATTGACCTTTTCAAACGCCTTAATTATCTCCATTACAGAGCTGCCGCGCCCCGTTCCGATATTAAAAATTTCAAAATTGGATTTGTTCTTTTTTTGGATAAGTCTCTCCATAGCAACGACATGTGATTGTGCCAAATCTACCACGTGAATATAATCGCGTATGGCGGTACCGTCTTCCGTAGGATAATCATCGCCAAATACAGAAAGTTGTGCTCGTTTGCCAATAGCGGTTTGCGTGATAAAAGGAATGAGGTTTTGCGGCACCCCATTGGGCAATTCACCAATAAGTGCTGAGGGATGTGCACCAATTGGATTGAAGTAACGCAATGCAATGGCTTTTAGTCCATATGCCTTTGAACTGTCTCTGATAATTTCTTCACCTATTTGCTTGGTATTCCCATAAGGAGACAAGGCGGGCTTTACCGGATCTTTTTCGGTAATCGGCAATTTATCGGGCTCGCCATAAACGGTGCAAGAAGAGCTGAAAATAAAATTTTGGAGTGCGTGCACTTGCATTTGTTGTAACAAGTAGATTAAAGTTGTAATGTTGTTTTCGTAGTACAGCAAAGGTTTTTGAACGCTTTCGTTTACAGCTTTTGAAGCGGCAAAATGAATAATACCTGCCAAATCTGTATGTCGGTTAAAAAAATCAACGACTTTGTTTTTGTCGCGCAAATCTATTTTCTCAAAAGCCGGTTGAATACCGGTAATTTTGGTGATACCGTCTAATACTTCAATGCTGGAATTGGATAAATTGTCGATGATTACGACTTCATATCCTTTGTTTTGCAGGGCAACTACTGTGTGAGAGCCAATAAAACCCAATCCGCCTGTTACGAGTACTTTCATGTGTTTATAATTTTATTTTATGTTGACAACTATTTTCAGTTTCTATTCCGAAAGATCGATGAATTTTTTGATGAGAACAAATGTAGTGATATATGTTGAGATAGCATAATCAAAAGTTTTTATCAAAATTCTTTCCTGTTTTCCGCACTTTTTCCATTATAAAATATAACTAACTGATATTTAAATAAATACAATTTTATATTTCAAAATTTGGATGCCTCGGCTATTTTATTAAATCTTTACTTTTTTACTTACTATTATTTTTTATTTTATTAAGTGTTCGTGAATCT
>JANTGO010000060.1 GCA_024763015.1 Flavobacteriaceae bacterium | reverse complement strand
TTTTACAACCAAAAGAAAGAATTGATAAAAGGCGTGGCAACTGATGAAAAAGGTTTTTTTAGCACCTCTCTATCCAATGGCTTTTACTCGATGATGATAGATTATTTGGGATATAAAAAGAAAACGATTCCTGTTAGAATTTACAAAAACAATCAATTTTTAGGAAAATTCCATATCACTCCGGATGACAATCAGCTTAAAACCGTAGTGTTAAAAGGTTCGACGAAGAAATTTGAGGTCGATAAATATATTTATACCGTTACATCCAAAATGAAGGTTTCAGCTGCCAATACCAATGATGTACTCGACAAAATAAAAGGCGTAAATTACGACCGATATAACAACCTTATTAAAGTTGATGGGGATACCAATGTAAAAATTCTAGTCAATGGATTGGAAAAAGATTTGGAATATATTCAAAACTTAAATCCCGATAGAATCAAGAAAATTGAAGTTATTCGCGACCCGGGTGGACGCTATGGTTTACAAGGATTTTCGGCCCTTATTAATGTCATTTTAAAACAAAACTATGTCGGGACGGAAATCAATTTTAACAACCAATCGATTATAGACCCTGATGCATATGATAAAGCTTACATCTTACCTGCTAACAATATGACATTGACTTACAACTACACGTACAACAAGGTAAATGTTTACACCAAATACAGTCAATACGTAAATAATTTTAGTTTTCCGATGCACAATTACAAATCATATAGCAACGGAACAGAAATCAATAGAGTACCCAAAGACGACAAGCCCAACTTCTTTAAAAAGGCGATAAATGACCGGTTTGTTGCCGGTGCGGATTATTATATCAACCCCTTGCACACTTTGAGCTTCGAGACATCGTTTTCAAATATCTTTTTCAATAAAAATGAAGATAAAGGCTTGTTCCTCCTACAAGAATTTCAAAATAATATTTTAACGAATGAATCGGAAGTTATTAACGATAACGATACAGACAAAACATCTAATTACCAATCTGTTTTTTATGTAGGAAAACTATCCGACAATGATGATTTGACTATGGATATGACGTTGTCCAGTAGCAAGGACGAATCTTTAAATACATATTTGACCGATGGCATTGAAGACAGAACCACCCAATCAAATTCCACAAACAGCAAATTTGTATATAATGCTCAATGGACACATCAATTAAGCAATAAAAGCAATATACAATTTGGTTACGGACTAAGTCGTCTAAATAGAACCGGTCATACTAAATTGAATTTTACACAATTAAACACACATTCCAACACTGATTTTGATTACAAAGACTTGCGCAATGAATTGTATGCCTATTATGCCACAAAATTTAGTAAGAAATTATCCTTAAAGCTAGGATTGGCAGGTGAAATGAGTTTGCCGGAGGCACTTGGCAATAAGACAAGATATTTTATATACCAACCCTATTTGGATTTGAAATATAAATTGACTAAAAAAGTTGATTTAAAGTTAAAATACCGTTCCGATAGCGATTATCCGAGCTTAGAACAAGTAAATCCTTCGGAAATATACATGGATGCACAATCTGTGAGTATTGGCAATCCTAACCTGAAACCATCGGTTAAGCATAAACTTTCGCTTCGCACCAATTTTATGAACGGCGTGATGTTTATAGAACCTTACTATCATTTTTCAAGTTCGTACATCGGGCAAATAGGCAGACTTAGAAACGACGGATTGATTGAATATACCTATGACAATGTTGGCAAATATCTTCATTATGGCGTCAAAGCCAGTTTTGCCATACCACTTGGCAAGACCATTTTTTGGCAAAATAATGTCAACTATTACAAGAGCAGCATCACGTATAACAATCATATAAATGCACTTAAAGATTGGAGTTTAAACAGTAATTTGATGTATGTAAACAGAAAAAATGGCATTACAAGCGGATTTATTTATCAACGTGGTATGAATAAATACATAAGCACGCAAGGATATCATAAATGGAACAATGATTTTATGGCAGTTATGTTTCAAAAACCATTTATGAAAAAACGTTTAAACTTAATGTTGTTATATATGTTGCCTGTTGAGAGAGGAATCGACTTTATTCAAGGAGATTTTGTCAGCACGCCTAACTACTCAAGTGAAAATACGTATGATATTCATTTACTAAAGAATGTGGTGGTTTTTAGATTAAACTACCGATTTAACAAAGGAAAAACCATTCGTAAGACCAAAAAGGATATTCCCCAAGAAAAAGAACCTAAGAAAAACGGTATTTTTTAATGTTAAATATCACTTCTTAGTTCGGCACAATTTTCGCTATTGTATGTATTAAAATAATATGTATTTTTGCACAAATTTTTATACTAATCATTTAAACTAATAGATATGCCTGTAATAGCAACAGATCAAAATTTTGAAGAACTTGTTTTAAAATCAGATAAACCTGTAATCGTAGATTTTTGGGCGGTTTGGTGTGGACCTTGTAGAATGGTAGCCCCCGTAATGGATCAACTAGAACAAAAATATGGTGACAAAATTGTCGTTGCCAAACTCGATGTTGATAAAGAACAAAAGTATGCCGGAGAATACGGTGTGAGAAACATTCCCACCATTTTGGTATTTCAAAATGGAGAAGCTATTGGCAGACAAGTTGGCGTTGCCCCCTTTGATGTCTTTGATAAGGCCATTGCACAATTATTAGCAGAATAATAAAGTCTATTATAATGATTGAGGTAAATAGCTTTGCCTTATGTAATATTTTTCAGTTAATACACGTTATTCGTAGTACAAACTCGACAAATAACTAAAAAATAACTGCAAAAACAATTAAAATTATTTATATATTAGCAAAGTAAAAAATCAATGATTATATTTGATGAGATAATTAACTTTAATATTAGAATTAATTATTTGATAATCAGTAATTTATAAATTTAAACATCGTTTTATGAAACCAAAAAAAACACCCCGTGCAAATTTGAATAATTACATGAGCACCTTCTTATTATTCGGTTTGGTGATATCTTTATTCCTATTTTGGAGACTGATTGAGTACAAAACTTTTGAAAAAGCCATCGATATAGGTCAACTAAATTTACAAGGTGATGACACAGACGAGACCTTAGAAGTAAACGTTGAAGATATCAAATTACCACCGCCGCCCAAACAAATTGCCCCTCCTGAGGAAATTCAAGTTGTGGAAGACGAAAAGGATGTAAAAGAAGATGTAGTGGCCTCAACAGAAACCGATGACAAAGAAGAAATTAAAGAAGTAGAGGATATTCAAACTGAAGAAATTGAAGAACCCGATGTCGAAGTTGCTTTCCAGTTTATTCAAAATCCACCTATTTACCCGGGTTGTGAAGGTAAAAAAGGAAAAGCCCTAAAAGATTGTATGAGTAAAAAAATACAAAATTTTATCAACAAACAGTTTGATACCAGTATTGCCAGCGATTTAGGATTATCCGGTGAAAGAGTCAGGATAAGCAGTGTTTTTACTGTTGACAAAACGGGAAAAGTGAGCAATATTAAAGTGCGATCTAAATATAAAGAATTGGAAAAAGAAGCCCGAAGAGTAATTTCAAAATTGCCCAGAATGAAACCGGGACAACAAAGAAACAAACCGGTTAAGGTACGATACACTTTACCAATTATATTTAAAGTACAAGAAGAGGATTAATTTTCGTCAAACAGTTGCTTGCAATTTGTCGAATTTTATTGTATAAATTTATAAGTCGGGTGATTTTTAAAAATTACTCGACTTTCTTATTAAAATAATGAATAAAAAACTTACAAAATGGATATAAAGAAATATTTGGATAGCACCTATTTAAAAACTCCTGAACAAGCGGGTATTTCGGAAGAAGAAACCAAGAAGAATGTAGAAAACTTAATATTGGAAGCCATAAAGAATCATTTTTATCTAGTTATGATTCGTCCAAAGTATGTAAAAATGGCAAGACAAATCATCGACGAACAAAAATCTGATGTAAAAGTAGGTACCGTTATTGGCTTTCACGAAGGCACGCTCAACTACAAACTCAAATTAGCCGAAGCACAGCAAGCTATAAATGATGGTGTTGACGAGTTGGACTATGTTGTAAACTATGAAGCATTTAAAAATGGTGATATCAATCTGGTAAAAAAAGAAGTTTTTGAAGGTTCTTTGCTAGGTATAAAAAACGGAAAAGTTGTAAAATGGATCATAGAAGTCGCAGCGCTTTCACCTGAACAAATTGCCCAACTTACCAAGCTTATCAGAGATGTAGTGGTACAAACAATAGGTATGCAAGACGCCAAAAAAGTTTTTGTCAAATCCTCAACCGGATTTTATAAAACAAGAGATGGAAAACCCAATGGCGCCACAACCGAAAGCATTAAAATAATGGTGCAAAATGCAGATCCGCTTCCTGTAAAAGCTGCCGGTGGTGTTCGCAACTACAAAGAAGCCGTAGAAATGATTAAATTGGGTGTTAGCCGTATCGGCACCTCATCAGCCAAAGCAATTGCCGATGGTGGTGAAGCCAAAGGCGGATATTAAACCATAAAAATAGCAAGTTATGTTTGGTAAATTTTCTTTTAATAAATTTTTAATTGGTGTAGTATTTCTGTTAGCAGAAACTGCGGGAACGGCACAAGTTTATGACTTATCGACACCGCGCGCTACTATCTTTACGCATTTTAATAATTTAAAAGCAAATAATTACCATCCTGAAATGGCTGCCAAAACCATTTATGGTTTATCTGCCGAAGAGGCAAAAAGCAAAGCCATTAGGTTAAAATATATTTTTGAAGGCTCCGGCGTTTTTGTCGATTACAACAATTTTCCAAGCGACGCTAATTATACGGATTCCATTCATTTTGCCATTCCAAAACATGCCTTTAAACCCTTTCCTTATAAATTACCCAAAGTTTATTTGGAAAAATATGGCAACAATTGGTATTATTCCCAAGAAACAACAGCGGTAATTGATCAACTTTACCAACAGATTTATCCATTTGGAGCCGAACTGATTCGCAGCCATATTCCGGTTGTTTTTAAATCTCACATTTTCGGACTGGAAATTTGGCAATGGTTTGGGCTAGTTTTAGCCATTTTCCTAACCTATTTACTGCATATTTTATTTAAAAAAATACTTTTTTTCTTATTAAAAATTATCAAAAAAAGACTGGTTAAGTTTACGATTGAAAACCTCGACGAAAGATTAAAACAATTTTCGCATCCTTTATCTTATATTTTCGGGATTTATGTGTTGCGCTTGATGATTCCATATTTATTATTGGGGCAGAAAGTGGGTAATTTATTAATTGTATCCTTGGACTTTGCTCTAATAGTTTTCTGGATTTTTGTGTTTTTAAAACTGGTCGATGTTTTTATGACCGTTTACAAATACAGATCAGATCAAACAGATAACAAACTCGATGACCAACTAACGCCCATACTCCAAAATACTTTAAAAGGAATTGTCGTTCTTTTTGGACTTTTCAAAATTCTTATCGTAATGGGCGCCGATCCCAAAGCAATTATTGCCGGTTTGTCTATCGGTGGTTTGGCAATTGGTTTGGCAGCGCAAGATACTGTAAAAAACCTTATTGGTTCCATGATGATTTTTTTGGACAAACCCTTTAAAATTGGCGATTGGATTGCCGTTGACGGCGTAGAAGGCAGCGTAGAAGAAGTGGGGTTTAGATCCTCGATAATCAGAGCCGCAGATACTTCAATTTATAAAATTCCCAACAGCATATTGTCCGAGGTTAAAGTCAATAATATGGGCAAAAGAGTCTATAGGCGTTTCCATACAACACTAGGTATTCGTTACGATACACCTCCGGTATTGATTGAAAATTTTGTTGAAGGCATCAAAAAAATAATCGAACTGCATCCGACAACCCGGAATTATTCCAACTATACCCCTTACAATTCCGTTCCATACAATGTCGAATTTGTAGATTATGGCGATTCGTCTCTTAATATTTTGCTCAACGTCTATTTTATGACCCACGATTATGGTGAAGAAATGCACGGCAGACATTTGCTCTTGCTTGGTATTTTGGAACTTGCCAATACTTTGGGCGTTGAATTTGCTTTCCCTTCTCAAACATTGTTTATGGAGACTTTTCCTGAAAAAGCATCCGGAATGCCCAAATATGATACGGATCTAAAGGATATAAATCAAAACGTAAACAGTGTTTTAGAAGAATTTAAAAACAAAATTTCGAAATATTGATACGCAGGCAATATCAAAAATTGATGACCTACTTTTACGATCCTTTTATGAAATCTACCGAAAAGATTTTGTTAATGCATCGAAAAGAATTGTTGCAACAAGTACAGGGCGAGGTTTTGGAAGTCGGATCCGGAACGGGTATAAATTTTGATTTATATCCTGATAAAAATGCGCATATCTACGGAATTGAACCTTCCTTGCCCATGTATAAAAAAGCAAAAAAACGTTTGCAAAATAAATCGAATATCACGCTTTACAACATAGGAATTGAAAACGTGTTGCAACAAAAAGATTTACCCGATCAATATGATTTTATCATATCCATGCTCGTGCTTTGTACCGTAAAAGATGCCGAAAAAGCAGCCCGATTGTACTATAAATTGTTAAAAAACAATGGTAAATTATTGGTATTGGAACACATCCATTCTACCGGAAAATTTTATGGCAAAATCCAAACACTGGTCAACCCGCTTTGGAAACCCTTTGCCGATGGTTGCAACCTGACACGCCGGCAAGATATCATCTTAAAAAACAACGGATTTGAAGCCATCGAGGAAAGTTATTTTAACTATGGGACTGATTGGTACCAAGCTACTATGATTAAAAAACACAAATCGTAGGTCACTGAGTGAATTTTCTGAGCGAAGGGAAGAAAATTTGTATCGAAGTGCCGGATTTATTGATACTATCTCAAAAATTCCTATTTTTGAAAAATATTTAAAAACAAATTCATGTCTCAACAAGATACCGAACGCAAAAGACTTTTTTTACTCGATGCCTATGCCTTGATTTTTAGAGCTTTTTATGCTTTTATCAAAAACCCCAGAATCAACTCCAAAGGAACGGATACCTCAGCCGTATTCGGTTTTTTAAATACCCTTTTGGATATTATTCGAAGAGAAAAACCACATTATCTAGCCGTAGCATTTGACAAGGATAAATCTATCGAACGAACCGGTCTGTACAAAGATTACAAAGCTAATCGACTGGAAACGCCCGAAGGCATCAAAATAGCGGTTCCTTACATCAAAAGGATACTGGAAGCCATGCATATTCCCATCGAAGAAGTTCCCGGTTGGGAAGCAGATGATTTAATCGGAACTTTGGCAAAACAAGCCGAAAAAGAAGGTTTTGATGTGTATATGGTTACCGCCGACAAAGATTTTGCGCAATTAGTAGAAGATCATATTTTCTTGTACAAACCTTCTAGAATGGGTAAAGGTATCGAAATTTGGGATGTCGAGCGCGTAAAAGAAAAATTTGGCGTAGAACGTCCCGAGCAAGTTATCGATTTCTTGGGTATGATGGGCGATAGCGTCGATAATATCCCCGGACTTCCGGGCGTCGGCGAAAAAACCGCTAAAAAATTCCTGGCAGAATTTGGCTCAATGGAAAATCTTTTGGCAAATACCGATAAGCTAAAAGGTAAAATGAAAGAAAAAGTAGAAGCCAATAAGGAACTCGGTTTGTTATCTAAAAAGCTGGCAACCATTAATTTAAGTGCACCTATAAAATTTGATGCCAAAGAATATGAATTGAACACACCCAATTTTGAAAAGACAAAAGAAATATTTAACGAACTGGAATTTAGACGTATTGCCGATCAATTTCAACGACTGTTTCAAGCACAAAACGATGCGCCTGAAGAAGTAAAAAAAACACCCAAAAAAGCGTCGACAAACAACCTGCAATATTCCCTATTTGACCAAGCAGCACCGCAAGAAATAAGCACCCAGAAAAAAACGGAATTAGACAGCTTCTACCAAGATATCAACAGCCCGACAGCAAAGCAAATACTACTAGAAAAACTATCACTGCAAAAGGAAGTTGGCATACAAATTTATCCGGAACAATTTGAATTTGAACAAAATCAATACAAACTATCATTAGGATACAATCCGGGCAAAATATACAACGTTCCCGTCGATGCCAAAACCGATGAGGATTTGTTATTTTTTAGAGATTTCTTTACCAACGACCAACAAAGAAAAATCGGCTACGACCTTAAACAAGTTTATAAACTCTTGCAAAACCACCATATCGAGCTAAAAGGACCCATTTCAGACATCATGCTGATGCACTATTTGGTCAATCCGGATATGCGAAACGATTTGGAAGTAATGGCCGAAAATTACCTCGACATTCGCTTGGAAAAACCTGCTAAAAAAACCGCAAAAGATGAAGATTATGCTCAATATAACGCCTTGCGCACCGATGTCATTATTCGTTTAAAAGATAAATTAAGCGAAGAATTGCAAGCCGCAAATGCCCAAAAGCTTTATGAAGAAATAGAAGTCCCCTTGTTAAAAGTCTTAGGCGATATGGAATTGGAAGGCATTGCTCTGGACACAGAAGTCCTGCAAAACATCTCAACCAAATTGACAGCAGAAATAAACCGACTAGAAAAAGAAATTTTTGAGTTGGCAGGCGAAACGTTTAATATCGGATCGCCAAAACAACTGGGTATTGTATTGTTTGAAAAATTAAAAATCGACAGCAAACCCAAGAAAACCAAAACAGGACAATATTCTACCTCCGAAGACGTATTGACGCGCTACACCGAACAACCCATTATAGCCAAAATACTGGAATGGCGTAGTTTGAGCAAGTTAATATCTACCTATGTAGAAGCGCTTCCCAAGCAAATCAATCCGATAACAGGACGTATTCATACCAATTTTAATCAGAATGTAGCAGCCACCGGTCGTTTGAGTTCCAACAACCCAAACTTGCAGAATATTCCCATTCGTACCGCTTGGGGCAAGGAAATCAGAAAGGCATTTGTACCCAAAAAAGCTTGTAAATTGGTTTCGGCTGATTATTCGCAAATTGAGTTGCGTTTGATTGCTTCTTTTAGCAAAGACCCCGAAATGTTAGCCGCTTTTGCCCATCAAGAAGATATTCATATTGCAACGGCAGCCAAAGTATTTGGGGTAGATATTAATGAGGTTACCAAAGAGCAGCGTTCACACGCCAAAAGTGTGAATTACGGTATTATTTACGGATTGTCGGCACACGGTTTGAGCCAGCAAACCGGTTTAAGCCGGAAAGAGGCAAAACAATTAATCGATACTTATTTTGAAACCTATCCAAGCTTAAAAGATTATATCAAAAAACAAATAGAATTTGCCCGCGAACACGCATATGTCGAAACGATTTTGGGTAGAAGACGTTATCTAAAAGACATTTACTCTCAAAATGCCATTGTCCGATCGGCTGCCGAACGCAATGCCGTTAATGCACCTTTGCAGGGAAGTGCCGCAGATATTATCAAAAAAGCGATGATTAGTATCCAACAAAAATTAAAAACGCAATACAAAAGCAAAATGCTCCTACAAGTACACGATGAATTGGTGTTGGAAGTTCCCATTGACGAAGTAGAAGCTATCAAACAACTACTACACGGCGAAATGGAACACGTCGTAGATTTACCGGTGCCGCTAACCGTAGATATTGGCGTAGGTGATAATTGGTATGAGGCGCATTAATCCATAAAATTTACTTCAAGGCCGTTTCAATAGCGGTATCAAACAATTCGCTCAAACCGATACCGGCTGCTAGGGCTTGTTGGGGAAAAATGGATGCTTCGGTTAAGCCCGGCACCATATTGATTTCTAAAAAATATGGGATGCCGTTCACGATTATATACTCGGCGCGCGATACACCTTTTAAATCTAACATTTCATAAACTTTGGTGGCAATTTCTACTATTTTGTCTTTCGTTTCTTTGTCTAAATCTGCGGGGGTAATTTCTTGTGACTTACCGAGATATTTGGCTTCAAAATCAAAAAAATCGTTTTCCGAAATAATCTCGGTTATCGGTAGTACTTTTGTTTTTCCATTATCATTAATGACGCCCACAGAAACTTCTCTTCCGTCTAAAAAGGCTTCGACGATAATCTCTTTATCTTCCTTAAAAGCTTTGTTTATGGCCGGGAGCATTTCATCTTTTGTATAAACTTTACTGATGCCGTAGCTCGATCCGGCACGATTGGGTTTTACAAAACAAGGCAAACCGATTTTTTGGGCAATCGCATCGATATCAACCCGGTCGTGTTGGTGTAAAAAGACGGAATCGGCTGTTGGGATGCCATAACTTCGTAGGACGGCAATGGTGTTTTTTTTGTTAAATGTCAGTGCCATTTTGTCAAATAATGCCGAGGTGTGCGGAATACCCAACATCTCAAAATACGGCAGGATGGCACCGTCTTCGCCGGGGGTTCCGTGAATGGCGTTAAACACGACATCAAATTGTATTTTTTTGCCTTCTATGTCGATCGAAAAATCGTTTTTATCAACCTTGTATTCTTTTTGTTGGTCAGATACATAAAACCAACCATCCTTGCGGATGTGAATGGCAAAAGCTTGATATTTGTCCTTGGGTAAATTCTTGATGACCGTATTTCCACTTTTGATAGAAATATCGTATTCCGAGGAAAATCCACCCATAATAACGGCTACTTTTTTCATGTGTTTATAATTTTATATTTTTTTATTGGTAACACATATAACCACCATAATTATACCTTTGTGTGTAAAGAGAATTTTACATGGTGGTTTCATATGTTGATGGTCTTTTTGTTGATAATTTTATAATAATTTATTTTCTGTTAAGTAAAGCTTTTAAATCTTTTCGTTCCATCAAATATACCATTGCAATGTATATGATTAGGAGTATTATTTTGATAAAAATATCGTGGTTAAAGTATTGAAACATAATCATACCCAAAGCGCCGGAGGAAAGCAAGTAAAAGACGATTTTTCCCATTTCGTAAGGCACTTTATAGTGTTTTCTACCGATAAAATACGATGCTATGGTCATACTGCCATAAGCTGCCAAAGTTGCCCAAGCCGATGCCATATAACCGATTTTGGGTATCATCAGCAGGTTAAAACCAATGGTGACAAGCGCTCCAAAAACAGATAAATACATACCGTATCGCGTTTTTTCGGTGAGTTTGTACCAGACAGCTAGATTGTTATAAATACCGAAAATCAAGTAGGCGGTAAGTATCACCGGCACGATTTGGAGGGCTTTTAAATAAATGGCTTGCCCGATGAGTAACTTGACAACCAAATTTAAAAAAGTCATAATTCCCACCAAAAATACAGCACCAAATATGGTAAACCACAACAAAATTTTGGCATATTGCTCCTTGGCGTTTTTTTCTTTGTGCTGGCTAAAAAAGAAGGGGTCCGCCCCTAGTCTGAAAGCGGTTACATATAAGGACATCAGCACGCCTATTTTATACACACCGGCATAAATTCCCATTGTTTCTTTTCCTATCATTCTACCCAGTAAAAGTTTGTCCAGATTTTCGTTGGTGGCGTAAGCCAAACCTGCTACCATAATCGGCCAGCTGTAATGCAGCATTTTTTTTAACAATTGCCGGTCTATTCCTAATTTAAAATTTTTGATAACGGGCAAAAAAAACAAAAATGTAAAGCCACTGGCAACCAAATTGGATAGAAAAATATAAATGACCTTTGGATTTGCATCGTATTGAATTTCAAGACTTTTGCTTAAATGCCCTTTTTGTATCAAGTAAGGAACCAGCAACAAGAAAAAAAGGTTTAGCAAAGCATAAACACTGATGTTAAATATGCGGTAAAAAGCAAATCTAATGGGGCGTTTATTCACGCGCAAATAAGCATACGGAATGACCACAATGGTATCCAAAACCAAAATACTTATCAATATGATAAAATAGGATTTTTGTATTTCTAAAAACTGTGAAATGCTGTCGGCAAAGCCCAAAAATATTGCCAGAAAAATAAAACTGGTCGTTAAAATGGATGTAAAAGCAGTTTGTGCCACTTTTGCATTGTTTTTTAGCTTAGTGAAAAATCGAAAAAATGCCGTTTCCATACCGTAGGTCAATAATACGTTGAAATAAACGGCGTAAACGTAGAATTGCGTGTTGTCAGAATATAAATCGGGCCCTAATTTGCTAGTGTGTAATTTGACCAATAGTACGTTTACAATCTTTGGAAGCACGGCAGCAATTCCATAAATAGCGGTGTCTTTTGCAAATCTTTTTACTAAACCCAAATCTTTGTTTTTAAAGGCATAAAAGTAATAAATTTAATTGATATCGGGTTTGTATGAATTTTTTTGTTTTCCGCACTTTTTTATTAAAAATTACAACTGGATGTTATTTAAATAAATACGAG